>NZ_CEYOSI010000261.1:397-4375 GCF_982879505.1 Candidatus Desulfolinea nitratireducens | reverse complement strand
TTCTCCGCTGTAGGGTAACATTTATATTGACGCAATGTTGTTTCCTAAAGTAAGAATTTTTATGAAGCAATGCGCTGTTGACAATCCTATTTTCCCCCGTGATATAATCTATCGAATAATTAAAGAACACCCTGATCTACACACCATCTGCTTTTTCTGGAGGAATAATGGAAGTTACCACGCAAAAATTCAAACAATGTGATCTGATAACGGTCAAAGGTCGTGTGGATAGCGCTACAGCCGCACAGTTGAGTGAAGCGCTCGAAGCGGTTACCAAAGGCGGGCGCCATAAAATTGTCTTTGATATGAGCGATGTGGAATATATGTCGAGTGCAGGTATGCGCGTATTGCTTGCTACCCAAAAAGAATGCAAGCGACTTAATCGTGGTGAAGTGGTATTGGCCGCAGTCTCAGATCGCATCAAGGAAGCGCTTGATCTGGCAGGTTTTATCCCCTTGTTTACGATCTTGGATGAGGTTACCCCGGCAGTTGGTTATTTCTAAGCTTTTGGTTCCCTGACGATAAATATATAGAGCCGTCTTCCATCGTGGTAAGGCGGTTTTTCTCTTTACATCATGCGAAATTTCCCTGCAAAATACAGTTCTCTGGATGATATTCGCACCTTTGTCGCAAAGCGAGCCATAAAGGCTGGCCTGACAGACAAAGCTATTTATGCTGTCCAATTGGCAGTGGATGAAGCCTGTACAAATATTATTGACCATGCCTACCGGGGTGAAAGCGATCAGCAGATTGAAATAAATTGTGAGATTACAAAGGATAATCTGATAATTAGGCTGCAGGATAATGGCCGATCATTTGATATGGATTCCGTTTCGACCCCCGATTTGAACTTGCCTCTGATCGAACGGCAGGTGGGGGGCCTTGGAGTCCACTTGATTCGCAATCTGATGGACGGAATCAACTATCAGGCCACGCACGATCAGGGGAACATTCTAACGCTCACCAAAAATCGAGATGTGTCCAGACACCTTATTTCATCCGACTGGACCAAGCTAAGTAATCTTGGGGAGCAGATGTTGAATACAAAATCCCTTGCCTCGCAACGTGATAGTATCCAACAAATGGTTGCCAGGCTGATAGATGGCGATGTGGATGTCTGGCTTGACGAAAGTCTTTTTCGCCTGCCTGATTGGGATGAGGAGCCAATATTCCCCGAATCTCCATCAACAGATGCTGCCAAACAAGCATTTAAATCAGGTAGGCCAATTCAGGTAAAAGAAAACGGTCGGGCAGTCGTAGCTTTCCCTCTCGAAGATCAGAACTTTATTATGGGGACGATGCAAATTAATCGGAGCGCAGATAAACCCTTTTCGCAAGGAGAACTGGATACGCTCGAGGGAATTGCCAGTATTGCCGCATTAAACCTGGTTACAGGACATCGTGTAGCTGTGGAGAATTGGCGCATCGGGCAGTTGAGCCTGGTACGTCAGGTCAGTACGCAGATCGCCAATGTTATGGATATTGATGAATTGGCGAAGCGTGTCACCAGCTTGATCCAGGCAACTTTTCACTATTACTATGTAGCTCTTTTTACAATTGATCCACGAAAGGATATATTGCATTTCCGTTCTGGAGCCAGAGCGCCCCGTAAAGGTCGTAAAAAAGCCACACCTAAGTTGGAAATAAAACTTGGGCAAGGCTTGATTGGGAATGTAGCAAAAAACGGTGAAGAGATGGTTTGCCCTGATGTAATGGCTGAACCGCTTTACCGATTCTTGTCTGGGTTGCCTGAAACAAAATCTGAAATTGTTCTTCCGTTAAAAACGGAAGATCGTATTTTGGGTGTACTGGATGTACAAAGTGATCGCCTGAATGCTTTTCATCCAAATGATTTGCTTGTTTTACGCGCACTTGCGGATAATATTGCGATCGCCATTGAAGGGGCACGTTTATATAGTGCTTTGCGACGACGTGCCGATCAACTGGATGTCGTTGCTGAAGTCAGCAGGAAAGCCACATCTACGCTGAGCTTGAGCAAGTTAATGGCCGATGTTGCCCTGCTGATCACGGAACGCTTTGGCTATTCTCATGTGCATCTCTTTACAGTACATCAGAATCGGCGCCGAATCCATTATGAGGCGGGTAGCGGAAAACGCACAGAAAACCTGGGGGAGAACTATGGCCTGGACCTGGATGACCCTGAAGGGTTGATCCCCTGGGTGGCCCGGAATAGGCAATCAGTATTGGCGAATGATGTTTCAAAAGAACCTCGATATCGCATGTCTCCGCTTCCTCCTGAAAACACCAAGGCAGAGCTGGTTGTCCCCCTCGTTTTCGATGAAAAAATTATGGGCGTGCTGGATGTGCAAAGCGATCATATAAACTCATTCAGCGATGAGGATCTTTTGCTTTTTGAAGCCTTGGGCGGAAATGTTGCCGCGGCCATTCATAATGCCGATCTATATCGTTCGGAACAATGGCGGCGGCAGGTTGCCGATAGTTTGCGTGAAGTCGCAGGCCTCCTTTCTGATAATGTGAATGTCGAGCAGGTTTTGGATGCAATTCTCACAGAATTGGAACGTACTCTTCCCACTGAAATTTCTACTCTTTGGCTATTACGCGATGAGGGGGAACTCTATCTGGCTGCTGTCCATGGCATTGAAAAATCAGTATTGGAGGATATTCGTCGTTCATCAGCGGATGCATCAATTTCTCTAGCCAGCGCTTTGCTGTCTTCAAAGCCTGTTATTCGCAATGCAGAAGATGTAATGGGGCCAGTGGGCCTGGCGGCTGGTTTTGAATCGAATTATTCATCGATTGCTGCCCCCCTTCATATTGGAGATCAACCCATTGGCGTGTTGACGCTTTCCCATCACACATCAGGGCGTTACGGTCATGAAGCACAAGCGATTACCTCTACCTTTGCAAGTTATGCCGCCGTCGCTATCGAGAACGCCCGCCTCTATGATTCCGCACAAGAGCAAGCCTATGCTTCAGCAGCCTTGTTGCAGGTTGCCCAGGCTGTTGCCAGTATGGCTGAATTGGATGAAATCCTGGACTCGATCATTCGTATTATGCCGATTCTTGTCGGTGTTGAGCGGTGTGCGATCTATATTTGGGATGAAGCCACGCAGCAATATACATCTGCTCAAGCTTATGGCCTGTCCGATGAAGACGAGTTTCTGGTTTGGCAGGATATTTATTCCCCGGGGGAATTCCCTCTTTTGGATGGGGTCCGTTCGGCAAATACCATGCTCTTACGCCTATTTACAGAGACTTGCTGCTGGTTGGATATTTCATCTCCCTGGGGCGATGGTTTTGACGAATATCTGAAGTGTGACGATGATCTTTTGATGGCTGTCCCGCTGATCATAAAAGATGATCTTTTTGGCGTTTTACTGGCAGAAGAAGCTCCCGGTGGAAGGCGCTTCCGATCGCGTCGGTTGGAGATTATCGCTGGTATCGCTCAACAGGCTGCGCTTGCAATCCAAAATGATCGCCTTCAGGAAGAAATGGTTGTGCGTGAACGTCTCGAACACGAGGTTCAGGTTGCTCGCGAAATCCAAAAAACCTTCATCCCGGATAGATTGCCCGAACCCTCAGGGTGGGAATTGGCTGGTCGCTGGCAAACGGCACGGCAGGTGGGAGGAGATTTTTATGATGTGATCGAATTGCCCGACCAGCATCTGGGATTATTTATTGCGGATGTTGCCGATAAGGGAATTCCCGCCGCTCTCTTCATGGCTCTCACACGCACCCTTGTTCGTGCCGCTATTCTGGATAATCCATCCCCGGCCAGGGCCTTACGACGCGTTAATGACCTGCTGATTCCCGATACAAACCAGGGGATGTTCGTGACCGCATTTTATGGTGTTCTTTCTCTTAAAACAGGCTTATTAACCTACGCCAATGCGGGGCATAATCCACCATTTTGGCTACAAAAAAAGACAAACCAGATCGTACGTCTAACTCGTACTGGAATGGCGCTGGGCGTTATTGAAGGCACCGAGATGGATC
>NZ_CEYOSI010000261.1:0-387 GCF_982879505.1 Candidatus Desulfolinea nitratireducens | reverse complement strand
GATCAGCGGGATATTCAGCTGTTGCCAAAGGATTCATTGTTGCTCTATACAGATGGCCTTACCGAAGCATTCTCTCCAGATGGCGATCTGTTTGGCGAGGATCGGTTAAAAGCTGCCCTATCAACGCCAGGAAATATCGCAATTCAAGACATGCTGGATAATATTGAAAAAGAGTTGGATGTTTTTATGTCCACGTTGCCCCCGGCTGACGATCTAAGCATGTTGGCTATCCGCCGATTGGCATAAACCCCCTTAAACCAAAACCGCGCTTTTGGGGCGGCCCAGCCCCGGCGCGGTTGGTATTGAGGAGAATGCTCCTATAGTATACAGAAAAAAAACAAAAACAACTTAATAAAAGTTAAATACTTGATAAGAGAATTTTAATAA
>NZ_CEYOSI010000260.1:0-4459 GCF_982879505.1 Candidatus Desulfolinea nitratireducens | reverse complement strand
GCGATTCCCTTCATTCCACACAGATCAACAATAAAATTCTTGCTTACTGGGGCTCGTGTGTGCCAATCGCACATCTATCTTATCCATGAGATGGAAGCCCAATATTCTCCAAATCAAGCAACTGTTCGAGATTGATTATCGTCGGTCCCGGGTATTCTATCAAGGGCCAGTTGCGGGATATTGAATGGTGCTTGAGCCAAACTGGTTGTATCCCTGCCGCTTTTGCGCCGCAAATATCGATTCTCCAATCATCCCCAACGTAAATTGCATTGACTGGATCAACACCCAGTCTTTCCAGACATGTCAGGAAAGGGATTGGATCTGGCTTTGGGGGGATATTATTCTCTCCGGCAATGATGAGGACCTCGAAAAGATTTTCGAGTTCAGGAAAGAGTCTGAAGCGATGTTCTCTCGAAGATGCCTGTCCCTGGGTATTGGTGATGAGGGCCAACCGATACGAAAGTGCCAATTGTTTTAAAACCGGCCTGGTTTCTGGGAAAAGCCTGGTTTTGGAAGTGATCACATCCCAATAGTTATCTTCCTCCGTGGAAATGAGGATTGCGTTCGGCTCCTGATTGTAGTACCGGTAGACCGCTTGCCAAAGAGCCTTTCTGGAAAAGTTGGACTTTGCGTGGAAATCTTTCCGCAGCCGACGATATTCCGTCAGGAAATCCGACCAGGATCCCAAAGCCAAGTCCGTGAAAATCCTGGTTTCAGCCTGCTTTTCAGCCAAGCGAAAACCCTCGGCTGAATCAACGAGGGTCTGACCAAAATCAAATATCATTGCATTTGTCATCATCGTTTTTTTGACTGCCCGGTGGGGTTATAGTCCACCAGGCAGTCAATCTTTACGTTCATTTCACCATGCACGTATTATTCTTTGCCCCATTTGGCAAAATAATCCCCAAACAGGTCCTCATCGGTTGGGACGTATTCTGGGAAGGGCTCAGACAACCAGGTGTAGTTGAGGAATTGCTTCCAGTTTACATTTTCGCTGGTCATATTCCCAGCCCAACTGCCGCCGCCCAGCGTATCGGTGAAGGGGTTGGCATTGAACCAACTACCACTATTCGCCATGGCATGAGGCATATTGCAATTCACCCGGCCGACATTGGCTTTGACAGCAAGTTCAATTTTTCTGTCATCACGGTCTGAATGAATGGAAGCGGAGTGTCCTTCACCAGAGAAGCGGTGCATCTCTTTCATACGTTCGACCATCTCGCTAAAGTCATCCCATTTCCAGACTGTGAGCACGGGTGAAATCTTTTCACCAGAGAAACGGTCTTCGGAGCCTGCTTTTTCGCCCAATACCATCAGGAAAAGGGTGTTTTCTGGCACATCAAGCTCCGCCATCTCCGCAATGTGTAGCGCTGTTCGGGCAACGATCTTACGATTTAGATTTTTTCCATCCGGCCACATGAGTGTGCGCAATTTCTCACGCTCCTCCGTGTTGCACATATAGCCACCTTCGGCTTTCAGGCATTCGACCATTTCATCGAAAATGCTGGCTTCCAAAGCGACGGCATTTTCGGATGAGCAGGAGGCAGAGTTGTTGGCAATCTTCGACCTGACGATTTTGTCAGCCGCTGCTTTCAAATCGGCAGTTTCATCAATGATGGAGATCACATTTCCTGAACTAACGGTGTGAGCGGGTTTACCGGCGGAGTAAACCACCTCTACTAACGCTGCTCCACCCGTAGCCACGACGAAATCGCATTTTGCCATCAAGTTTCTTGCTTTCAAACGGCTGGTATTTGCCATGCACAGCATCAGATCTTCAGGCGCACCGATCTTGCGCAACGCTTTGCGGCCATATTCGACGGTAAGTGCTGAACTTCCCTGCGTGCTCGGATGAGGCGAAACAACCATTGCGTTTCGGGTTTTCAGGAGACTCAACCCGATACAACACACCGTGGATTCTGGGTTGGTGGATGGAACCACATTGGCAACCACGCCCATCGGTTTAGCATAAACCCTCAGCCCTCTTTCCTTGTCCTCCTCCACCAAGCCGCAGGTTACTATGTCCTTCATATCCCACAAGGTCCCTTTTGTCTTGCTCTGGATTTTGGCAGTTTTGTCAGCATAAACGCCAATCCCAGATTCATCTACCGCGAGGTGGGCAAGTTCACGGGCCACCTCTGGTTTTTGCCACTCCCAGGCAACCGCAGCGACCATCTCATCAATTTTTTCCTGAGGCCAAAATTCAACCTCTTCAAAGGCTTTCCTCGCCCGTTGGTATAGTTCTTCGACTTCTTGAATTTCTTCGGGGGTTAATTCATTGCTTTTTGACATTTTTCACCTTTATATTTTTTTCCACAAAGGACACTAGGGAGCACGAAGGTTTTTAAAGTTTTTCCTTTGTGTTGCTTTGTGTACTTAGTGTTGAGTTGAGTTTATTTCTTTCTTCCCAGACTATGTTTTTTCACTGGGGTCTTCTACCTCTTCGACAATGGCAAAGCCACTACCGTGGAGTTTCTTTCGTTCATCGAAAGCCTGTTTCCACGCGTCCAGATCAAAGGTTTGCGCTGTTTTGGCATTTTTACCCCGATCTTCCAACGATGGAACAGGCCTGTCTTCTGGTCCATCATAAAATTCCTTGGGGGTGAGTTCCTGGCCGAGCCCGGTCATTTCCTCTCGTTCGACCTCTTCGATATAGTGAGCACCAGCTCCAAATGAGCGCGTAATCGCAATGATCGCCCATGTTGCTTCGGCGGAAAATCCCAAGTCCATCATCGTAGCGCCAATTGCCCCGAGCATATCCAGATCAACCGGGCTGTCGCTGATTTGCTGTGCCGCTTTGACGATTTCTTTGGTCAAGGCAATATGTTTTCCTGATACGCCAAGTTTCTCGGCTCGTGCAAACATGCGTTTGGCAGCCGGGTCCTTGAGCATCAAGTTAGAAACACCCAAGGCAGGTTCGCCCAAATATGCCTGGGCCAGTTCCAAGGCGACCTCTTCCACTGGATATCCCTCTTGCTCCATTTCCTTCAGGGCATCATTCAGCATATTGCCAAAGGCTGAATAAGCACCATAAGCATGGCCAAAGGCAAGAATGGAAGCACCGCACGCCTGTGTAAGGAAGGTTTTCGAGCGGGCAACAGTTCGGGATAATATGGCTGGGAGAGATAGTCCATCCTCCAGTGACAGGATCATGACGTAATTTAACATCTTCTCTTCTTCTATCAGTGGAATTCTGGACTGGAAGTCAATGAACTGCATGTCCACAAGCCCATACCCAGCTTCCATTAATTCGGTTGTGTCATATCCTCGAGCCACGATGCGGTGCTTGTTTTTATAAGCCACTTCGGACAACCACTGAAAGCCTGGGCGGGTCGTGTCTTTTGGCACGGTGCCATAGGGTCTGGTCCCATAATCATAGGGTAGTTTAGGATCATCTAAATTGCCGATGACTTTTTTCTTTTTTAGATCACCCATTTTTTATACTCTCCTTCTTCTTTTTGTGCCTGTGCATATTCCTGGCGCTCTTCCTGACTGGGAACTTCCCGGTCATCCGGGCCGATATACTTGATCATTGAGAGATCCAGCATCTGTACCATCGGCTCGTTTTTGGATGCAGCCCAGGCACGTCCCTTCTTCATATTGTAGAGGGCATGGGCCGCGCAACTGTAGCCGCGACTGACACTCCCGATGCACCACCCGGCGTTGGGCGAAAATCCGATATCCATCAGGGCCGTGTTACCTGCGCCGACAACATTCACGCCCACATATCGACGTCCATCCTTAGCTCGTCGCTCATGAAAATGTTTTTCGACTGATCTCTGAAGTTTAAGGTAGACACCGTCAATCTCCAACTCCTCCTGTTTAAGGTGAGTGGGTTCGGCGCGCGGGTCGCCATCGGTGTGCTGAGGCTGACCCATCCCCATGACTTTTTCTCCGGCGTCCATATAATCGTCCACCAGGGTTTTACCCATCTCTTCTGCAGTTTTACCCTCCTTTTGGCCTTGTTCCAGGTATTTGTTCATCATATACCCGTGCGCAGCTCCAGGCCCATGGACACCACCAAAGGTCATGATGGATGCCGCGACAGCCACGGGCAGATTGGGTCTGCCTGCGATCACAGAAATAGCCGAAGCCGCCGACGGCGACATGGAATGTTCCATAAATTCGCCCATCTCGTACTTCAGCATTTTCTCTTCTGGGGGTGATGGGATCCTCCCTTGATAGAGGATGAACATGGCATCGAAGAAAGAGTAGCCTTCCTCGGCAAGTTCACTTAAATCATAGCCTCGCAAAACGGTCTTTTCTTCCGTTTTATAAGCGATGGCTGTTTTTCTTTTGAACAGTGGATCTCTTTTCATAATCAATAATCTCCTTCTTTAATAACTTGTTTTGAATTTATTCATAACTTTTATCGGATGAAAAGCCGAGTCGCACGCATCCCTAAACTTGCCTGCCATTCGTCATCATCTTCCTGGTGTGGACATCATCCCGTTCAAGC
>NZ_CEYOSI010000259.1:0-4469 GCF_982879505.1 Candidatus Desulfolinea nitratireducens | reverse complement strand
CCAACAATGGCATTATGGTAGGCGTATTCGTAGGGGTGTAATTTTATGCCACCATAAATTCCACTTATGACAATTGCAAGCAAGATAATCGCGCGGGACCAGTTTTCACGAACCGACATAAAAAGTAGCTCAAAGGAGAATCCAGTCAGAATAAAAACCGGCGGGAGAATAAAGAGAAAGTGACGGAAGCCATCATACATCGGAGGGCGAATAATCAAAGCATAGGCTAGCAGAAAGACAAACCAGAAGATTACTATTCCTAAAGATTGCCATTCCAACTTCCTTTTGAGCAATCGAAAAAATGCAAAACCCAATCCAAGGATGAAAAGCGGCCAAACAGGCTCTGTTAAAGTGGTTCCTAACAGGTAAGGGAGGTAGCGCAAGGGCAGCTCAAAAGCTCCATAGGGTTTACCGTAAAACAACACTTTCAAGGTGGTCGGATTATTCGACATCAACTTCACTACCTCGAAAAAGTGTGAAATCGGGGCGTCCCAAAGATAGGGCCAGGTGAGATAGACGACAAATAGAGCGATCAGTGCAGCGGGCAGGAACCAGATCAGGATTTTCGGCTTGCGTTTCAGTAATGCATAAAATAAGATCAGGATACCGATCAGTGGTGCGATGACGCGAAGATTTGTAGCCAGTCCGATCAGGATTCCGGTTAGTGCGATTTGACGGAAACGGAGCCTGATCCCCGCCTTTCCAATTGCCTCCGTTGTGGCAAGTTGATCCACCATTCTGAATCCATAGTAGATCGCGGCAAGAAAAAAGGTCGTAAAGGGAGGATCTTTGGGATTGATGAAGGCATGACCCCAAAGCAGGGGCTGAGAAATATAAAGGAGTGATGCGGCGAATCCGCTGAGGGGTTTGAGCCAGCGGAGCGACAATTTATAGAAATAATAGACACCGATCAGAAAGGTGATGAAATTTATCAGATGCCAGAGAGCTACTTTATCAATCCCGGTTAAAACATGTAGAAAATTGACTGGGATGCGTGCAAAAAGCAGGTAGGCGGGGCCACGATTACGATGATCACCTTTACTCGGGCCATAGGCGCGGTTGATATCAAAATCATCGCTCAATCGCTCCGGGATGGAATAGGCGTAGCCAATTGCCTCACCATAGCCATAATAAAGACCTTCATCCCAGGTCATGCCGTAATTCTGAAATGTGAATACTCCGATTAATAGGCTGATCAGTAAAAGTATAAAAATAGGGGTGTGTTGTAATTTCGCATTGGAATACATAAAATTTATGGGAGAAATCGTGGCTTATTTTTTTTGGCGCTTGGGTTTTGCGGTGCGCTTTTTTCTGGCAAAAGGTTTTGTCAGCGAAGCAAGTTCTTCCTCTTCCCCTTGTTGGTCGCTGAAATATTCATCAATAAAGTTGGAACGTCTCAGTCGCAGCGCCATTGGCGCTACAGCATGCAAATCCGCGAGCTTGACGGTATTCCGTCCACTTGCTGCAGTATAAGCCCGGGCGGCTTCAAACCATGTGATTTCAGCCCGTAAGGAATCCACGCCAAGTTTCTGGATCATGGTAATGCCTTCTTTGGCGACTTTATTGGAGATGCGGACCTGGCGAAGACGCTCTCGGGTTGATTCTAATTCTTGTCGAACGGCAGCAAGTTCTCCTGCGTATTGGCCGATTACCTGGCGGGGAGAATTCAAATAATCCTGTACGCGCCTGTAAGCGTCCAGTCGCTCTTTGGCTTTATCCAATCCCCTCACTATGACGCGCAAACCGAAGCGATCCATAATTTGCGGGCGAAGATGCCCCTCTTCAGGATTCATGGATCCGATTAATAGAAAGCGGGATCGATATGTGGCCGAAACCGGTCCGCGACGGATGGTGTAGGAGCCCTGAGCGGCAGCGTCGAGAATCGCATCGATCACATCATCGCTGAGGAGATTGACTTCGTCAATATATAGCAGGTTGCGATCTGCCTGGGCAAGAATACCACGTCGCAGACGCATTCGATTATGCATGGCGGCGCGCTCATCCATACCGCCAATCACATTTTCGAGTTGGGCGTTAAGGGGAAGTTCGACCAGGCGAACACGATCGGAGATAGTGAGTGGCTGACCCTCGCCATATTTTATTGCACAGTCAGGGCAGAGAGAATCCAGCCCACCTGCTTCGACATCTTCTGGTAGACAGCCGTAGTGGCAGTTACTACGCTCAACCATCGGGAGCAAATCGACAAGGCTGCGGACAGCGGTGGTTTTAGCGGTGCCTCGAGGTCCTACAAGGAGAATCCCGCCAATATTGGGATTGACCAGGCCCAGAATGAGGGCGAGCTTCATTTCCCATTGACCAACTATGGCCAGGAATGGAAAGGGAAGGATCTCAGCCTTACCACTATCTTCGAAATTAACCGGGGGAAGATCTCTGCCAGAAACATGATCAAGCAATTCTTTGAGCGATTTAAAAGGGTGCGCCTGGCGCTCCTTTTCATCGCTAATTGGTTCAGGCAACGGGGGAAGGTTGTCCGTACTCATTTTCTTTTTTGGGCAAGACGATGTGCCTGGCGCTTTTCAGCCTCTTGCATTCTTTCTTCTTCGGATGGGTTTTCTGCAGTCAGGCCAGGAACCTGGGTTGCGTTCCCTTTATCATCAAGAGCGACGTAAACAAGGTAGGCAGTATTTGTATGGACACGATCACCGCTAATGGGATTCTCAGCAATTACCTGCACCTCTGCCTCTAATGAGGTTCGTCCAGCATAGGTGACTTCAGCCGTAAGGATGATCAAATCTCCAATCTGAATCGGTTGCCTAAAAACCATTTGATCAATGGCAATGGTCACGACACGGTGTTGAGCGTGGCGCATACAGGCCAGCGCACCTGCCTCGTCGGCAAGTTTCATGATCCAGCCGCCATGGACATTCCCATGATTGTTTGCATGTCCCGGCTGCATTAATTGGGAGATGGAGATGCGCGAGGCACTCATCGGTTTGGACGTGGGGATCTGACTCATGTCCTTAATCCAGATCTTCCCGAAATTCGCCAGAATCACCTGCGTGAAGTCTCTCCGGCTCATCGAGAAGAATATCGATCGTATCCTGATAGAGTTCCGGCATCATGGGGGCGAGAGGGACGGTTGCGGGAGGGTAAACTTTAGGTGGTTTCGCAGGAGGTCGCTTGCGAGTTTTGGTAACTTCTATGGTACGTTTGCGTAGGATGCGGGGTCCTTCTCCAAGAAATCCGATATAAAATCCAATTACCGAGTAAATTTCACGCTCCGGTGTGATCCAGCCTACCCATTCGCCAAGACGATTGTAGATATAAGGGTAGACCAGAAAAGCCTCCGCATCGCCGCGGGTTGTAAATATGGGGATAATGGATGTAGAAGTTGCCATGGTTTTATTATAGCGTCTAAGAATTGAATAAATATTTCAATTACAGGGCATTAATAACGTTACTTTATCTATCCTGATCGATATCATTGTAGGTCCAATATCGGTTTACAAAGAAATTCCAGAGCATGACAATTCCAACGGCCAGGGCAAGAGTGAAATTTTTGGCTAGAAATTCAGTGTCAAATTGAAGCGCCCAATTATAATTCTCAAAGAAGGATAATATGGGCGGCTCCATGAAGTGTAAAATGGGGATTCGGATAATCATCCCAGCAATATTGACTATAAAAAACATGACTAATTGTTGTGATATTGGTCGAGAGCGTGATTCGGGATAGGTCCAAAATCGATTCCAAATGAAATTCGATAGGATGGCACAAATAAATGAAACTGTCCCAGCCGGCACAAGAGCTATCCCAAATATTTGAGTTAGCAGATTCATAATGCCGAAATCAATAATTGCGCCTATCACTCCGACAACGACAAAGCGTAAGAAACGGGTGCGCTCTTGCGCGCTTGAAAAAACCGTAGCTGTCACTTAGAGACCTAATTTGGATTGGAAATAGGGCATTGTGAGAGAAACGCCTTCATCCAGCCCTACCTTAGCTTCCCAGTCAAGGATATTTTTTGCCCGGGTTACATCGGGACGTCGTCGCTGGGGATCACGTGCGCTGCGCCCGCTGGGGACGAAGGTCACGCCGCCGGGATTCTTTGTTACGCGGTTGATTGCCTCAGCAAATTGAAGGATCGTGATCTCATCCGGGTTACCAATGTTGACGGGAAAAACCTCGTCTGAGTATAGCAGCCGGACAATGCCATCGATCAAGTCATCCACGTAGCAGAAAGAGCGTGTTTGTTGCCCATCGCCGTAAACAGTCAATTCCTGTCCCAGCAAGGCCTGTTTGAGAAAGTTGGGTAGAGCGCGTCCATCTTCCAGGTCCATACGAGGACCATAGGTGTTGAAGATTCGGACGATGCGTGTATCCACTTGGTGATAGCGATGATAAGCCATCGTTAATGATTCCGCAAAGCGTTTGGCCTCATCATAAACAGCGCGCGTCCCAATCGGGTCTACATTGCCGGGATAATCCTCGCTTTGTGGGTGGACGGTTG
>NZ_CEYOSI010000258.1:0-4502 GCF_982879505.1 Candidatus Desulfolinea nitratireducens | reverse complement strand
TTTGCAGGTCTTTCTGGCGACTATAACCAGATCCACACTGATGCCCAGTATAGCGAGAATTCGCCTTTTGGCGCGCGCGTGGCCCATGGCTTGCTGGGGCTTTCGATCGCATCCGGTTTGGCCCTGCGCACTGGCGTGCTGGAGGGTACCGTGATGGCCTTCCGCGAGATCAATACCTGGAAATTTATCAAACCGATCTACCTTGGTGATACGATCCATGTCGAAATGGAGATCACTGCGACCAAAGCCCTGCGTGGCGTAGGTGGCGGCTCTGTTATTCTGCAAATGTATGTGCAGAATCAAGATGGAGATACGGTCATGAAAGGGTCCTGGACGACTCTGGTCATGTCTAAACCATAACCTTTTTTTACCACGAAGACACTAAGAGCACGAAGAAAATCTTTGTGAAAATCAAGAAAAACTTTGTGTACTCTGTGTCTCTGTGGTGATATTTACGCCCATTCGAGAAAACTATGCCAACACCCGAAGACCGAGACGAGTATTTACGCCGCCTGATTGCCTCAGAAGATGAGACACAGGCCGATATCCCTGCCCCTCCGTATCCGGATGCCTCGTCAGAGGAGACAAAATCCAGCGTTTATGATTCTCTTCCACGTCGTGTGGACGAAAGAGATATGGGCGCGACCCGGGTCACGCCTGCTGCATTTAACCCTGTTTCGCGGCCAGCACACCCCGCCGCGCGACAAGAAAAGAGGGCTTCTCAAGGGGTAAATCTTCGCAAGGGTTGGGGATGTATTTTGCGCAGCCTGATCTTATTCATCTTCGGGTTGATCATCGCTGGACTGGTCGCGGGGTCTTATGCCCTCTACCAATACAACGTGATCGCCTCGACCCTCCCCGATGTGGACGATTTGCGGGCGCGGGCTTCCCAATTTGAAACCACGCGCATCCTCGATAGCGAGGGGCATATTCTCTACGAAATTCTGGATCCAAACGCAGGGCGGCGCACCTATATTTCGCTGGAAAACATCTCTCCCCTCCTGGTCGCAACAACCATCGCAACCGAAGATAAGGAATTTTATAACCACCCCGGCTTCGATGCGGTCGCGTTGGTACGCGCGCTCTGGCAAAACTACTCCAGCGGGGAAATTGTCTCAGGCGCCTCGACGATCACTCAGCAGTTGGCGCGGATGCTGCTTCTCTCGCAGGAAGAACGCTTCGAACAGACTTATCGCCGAAAAGCGCGTGAGATCATCCTTTCTACAGAGATCACACGCCGTTACAGCAAAGATGAAATCCTGGAACTTTATCTCAACGAAGTTAATTATGGCAATCTCTCCTACGGAATCGAAGCCGCAGCAGAGACTTACTTCAACACAACCGCTGATAAATTGAGCCTTGCCGAGGCGAGCTTTCTGGCAGGGCTGCCACAATCGCCTTCGATCCATGATATTCACACCAATCGCGAAGGCACCCTGCTCCGTCAGCGCGATGTGATCTTCCTCTCTTATCGGCTTAGCGAAGAAAAAGGTTGTATAGCTGTTAGCAACAGTGATGAGCTGGTCTGCATAGGGGCGCTGGAAGCGGTCCATGCTGTTGAAACGATTGAGAATTACACCTTTAATCCACCTAATATTTCCATCCGTTATCCCCATTGGGTAAATTACGTGCGTAGTATTCTCGAAGAAAAGTATGATGCCCAGACGATCTATCGCTCTGGTTTCACGGTCTATACAACCCTTGTCCCCGATTTTCAGGATACTGCCCAGCAGATGGTTTCCAGCCAGGTGGCGGCCTTAAATGACCGCAATGTCCAGAATGGAGCTTTGGTGGCAATTGACCCGAAGACGGGGAAGATCCTCGCGATGGTCGGTTCACCTGATTTTGATAATGCCGCGATCTCAGGGCAGGTCAATATGGCCACCAGCCCAACGCGTCAACCGGGTTCCTCGATCAAGCCAATCACTTATTTGGCCGCCTTTGAAAAAGGCTGGACCCCCTCCACCCTGATCTGGGATGTGCCCTCCGAGTTTCCGCCCTCGGGCGATCCAAATGATCCACGGGAACCCTATAAACCTGTCAATTACGACGAGCGTTTTCATGGCGCCGTCACCTTGCGTGTAGCGCTGGCAAATTCCTTTAATATCCCGGCGGTAAAAGCCCTCGATTTTGTCGGCATTTACGATGACCCTGATACCGAAGAAAAGGAAGGCATGATCGCCATGTCCGAGCGGCTTGGGATTAGCACCCTCTCAGAGCGGAAAGATTACGGTCTTGCATTAACCCTTGGCGGTGGCGATGTCAGCCTGCTGGAGATGACCGGGGCATTTGCAGTAATGGCAAATGAAGGGGTTCGCATCCCGCCGGTGGCGATCACCAAAATCCTCGATCATAACGGAGAGCTTGTCTACGAGTACAACCCTCCACCAGGGGAGCAGGCCCTTCGTCCGGAGCATGCTTTCCTGATCTCGTCGATTTTATCGGATAATCCCGCTCGCACATGGATGTTTGGGCCCAATTCCTATCTAAATCTCCCTTTCCCCGTTGCGGCGAAAACCGGCACATCCAATGATTATCGCGATAACTGGACAATGGGCTACACCCCCAATCTCGCGGTGGGAGTCTGGGTGGGCAATGCCGATTACACCCCGATGAATCAAACCACCGGGTTAAGCGGTGCTGCGCCGATCTGGTCACAATTTATGCAGACAGTCGCCCCTCAGTTGGCCGAAGGTGCATCCCTGGGATTTGCCCGTCCTGAAGGAATTATCGATAAAGTGATCTGCTCCATTTCTGGCACAGAGCCTTCGAATTCCTGCAAAAGCGGCAGCCGCACTGAAGTTTTCGCCGCCGACCAACCACCCCTTCCCTCCGGGATGGATTTATGGCGCAGGGTGACCCTTGATACCTGGACGGGCCTCGAAGCTTCCGATTCCTGTGATGATTTCACCAAAACAGAGATGGTGATGCGCGTAGATGATGATTGGGCGCGGCAATGGCTTGATACCAATACGGGCAAAAATTGGCTCGAAGCGCATGATTTCCCTAAAAATATTATCTATGCGCCAAACCGGGAATGCAACGGGAACGATCCCCAGCCCATTCTTCGCTTTACCAATCTTGATGAGGGGCAGATCATCACCGCCAATAACCTCGATATCTTAGGCATCGTCACCGTAAAAGATAATTTTGGTCGTTGGCGCCTGGATTATGGGCAGGGCGAAGAGCCCTCAGAATGGACGGTGATGATTGCTGATAGTGGTGCCCAGTATGAGACTCCTGAAAAGCTGGCCACCTGGGATTTGGAAGATATTCCAAATGGTGTCATTTCTCTACGCCTGACTTTGGATGGGGATAAAGGGGATGCCACTGCCGAGCGGATCGTTCACGTGACGTTGAACGTGCCCACGCCAACCCCAACGCCGACGGCCACTCCCACCTCTACCGAGACACCACCCCCAACCCTCCCGCCGACGGCGATCCCAACAGCGACGAATACCCTGATACCTACTGCAACTTTTACCAAAACGCCTTTGCCAACCGAGACTCCCATCCCGGCGGTGACGCCGTAGATGACACAAAAATGTGTTAGAATGTCCGTACATTGGAAGTACACTTAAGTCTAAATACGGTGAACTATGATCAAAACATCTACAATTTCAGCAAGAATTGACCCTGAGTTAAAAAATAAGGCGGAGCGGGTTTTTAAAGAATTAGGATTATCCTCCTCGCAAGCAATTACACTTTTTTACAAGCAAGTGGAGCTTCAACAAGGATTACCCTTTATAGTTAAGATTCCAAACAAGCTCACAGCGGTTGCATTGGAAGATGCGAGATTGCGCAGCAACCTTGAGAGTTTCAATACACCAGAAGACCTTTTTGACGATTTGGGGATTTAATGAAAACGCCCCGTCGGACATCGCAATTAAAAAAAGATGTCAAGCGAATGGGAAACCGTGGAAATAAATTCGAAGTGTTCAAAGAAGTCATCAGAAAACTGGTAGCAGGAGAAAGTTTGGATTCCAAATATCGGGATCATCTTTTAGTTGGTCAATACAAGGGGACTCGTGAATGTCATATTGAGCCAGATTGGTTACTTATCTACGAGGTAAACGAAACCGAGCTTCTTCTCGTTCGTACGGGCACACATTCTGATTTGTTTAAGTGATTTATCGCAAGGGGATGAAATGATCGCGATTCCGGAAGTACAGTATCGATACACCGATTGCTGAAAAATCGGAGAAGCATATGGAAATGGCCGAGATCGCCAATCATGCGAATGTGATCTCAAACAGATTATTTATGGATAGAATTTTTGGGTGAAAACAAAGGGCGCTTTAAAAGTCTTAATATTCTCGATTATAATGAAATACAGAGGTTGAAATCTTATGACTGAGAAAAAAATGCTTGAAAGAATTGTCGTTGACCCGAATATCAAGGTTGGAAAACCTGTGATTAAGGGGACGCGCCTGACAGTTGAATATATTTTAGGTCTCTTGGCGCAGGATGCTTCATTTGAAGAGATCATTGAAGAATACGCA
>NZ_CEYOSI010000257.1:0-4547 GCF_982879505.1 Candidatus Desulfolinea nitratireducens | reverse complement strand
CGACTACGGGCTTCACATTCGTTTAGCCCTCCGCTCAGAGACTGACATAAGTATAAAAACCTCACTGAGGAGAACCCATGAGCAAATTAACTGTCACCATTGACCATAAAAAAATCGAGATTCCCGAAGGCAGCACAGTTCTGGATGCCGCCCGCGCAGCAAATGTCTATATCCCAACCTTATGCGATGATCCGCTCCTGGAGCCATTCGGCGCCTGCCGTCTTTGCGTAGTCGAGATCGAAGGCTATCGCGGCCTGCCTACAGCCTGCTCCACCCCCGCAACAGAAGGGATGATAATTCATACATCCAGCCCCTTGGTCGAAGTCAACCGGCGCACAAGCATGAACCTGCTCCTCTCAGATCACCCGCTGGACTGCCAGCACTGTGTTGCCAATATGGACTGCGATTTGCAGAGCGTGGCCGCCTTTGTCGGGGTACGGGAGCAACCCTATCAGGGAGAGCGTCGCGCATATGATATTGACGAGAGCAACCCATTTTATGGTCGAGATCTCGAAAAATGCATCCTGTGCGGAAAATGCGTCCGCGCCTGCGATGAATTGCAGGGACGCCAGGCGATCAGCTTTGGCTACCGCGGTTTTGCATCCAAAATCACGACACCCTTCGATCTGCCAATCTGGGATTCAACCTGTGAATCCTGCGGACGCTGTGTGGATATGTGCCCAACGGCTGCCCTCTACGATAAATCAGCCATGAAACACGGTACACACACCGGAGAAACCCGCACCACCTGCCCATACTGCGGCGTTGGCTGCGGGCTGGTGCTCGAAACCCGCAACGGTGAGATCGTCGGTGCCCGGGGCGACCGGGAAAATTCGGTTAACGAGGGCCACACCTGTGTCAAGGGGCGTTATGGCTGGGAATATGTACAGCATCCAGACCGGGTCAAAAAACCCCTCGTCAGACAATATCTCCTCGACGGGAAAGAAAAATCCAAAGTTACTGATCGTAAATCTAAAGATTGGGATTTTGTCGAAACAGACTGGGATACCGTTCTGAATATTACCGCCGAAAAACTGGCTACCATCCGTGATACACACGGGGCGGACAGCATAGGCTTTATGACTTCGGCTAAATGTCTGAATGAGGAAAATTATCTGATGAATAAACTGGCGCGACAGGTCATAGGAACCAATTCCATTGACCATTGCGCCCGGCTCTGACACTCCAGCACTGTGGCCGGTCTGGCCACCACCTACGGTTCAGGCGCAATGTCCAACTCCATGGACGATATCGCCGCTAATGCAGCCGCGTTCTTCATCATCGGATCGAATACAACGGAACAGCATCCCGTATTCGGGACAAAAATACGACGCGCCATCCAGAAACGGGGCGCAAAACTGATCGTCGCCGACCCGCGACGGATCGATATCACCGATCTGGCAACTGTCCATTTGCAGCAAAAAGCCGGATCAGATACCGCCCTGATCAACGGGCTGATGTATCTGATCCTGGAAAAAGGCTATGAAGATAAAAGCTTTATCGCAGAGCGCACTGTAGATTTCGAAGCCTTCAAAGAGGTCATTCAGGATTACCCTCCTGAAAAAGTGAGTGAGATCACCAGCGTACCGGTGGAACTCCTGCACGAGGCCGCTGAGATCATGGGCACATCCCAGCCGATGGCTGTGATGTGGGCAATGGGGATCACCCAGCATATCAAGGGTGTCCGCAATGTGATGGCGCTGGCAAATATGCAAATGTTGCTTGGCAATATGGGTATTCCCGGCGGCGGCGTCAACCCCCTGCGCGGACAGAATAACGTCCAGGGTGCCTGCGATCTCGGTGGGCTGCCGAATGTCTTTCCGGGTTACCAGAAGGTGACCAGCGAAGAAGTCCAAAAGAAATTTGCCCAGGCCTGGGGACGTGGAACTGAGCTCAAAGTTGGTAAAACCTTGACTGAAATGATTCCGGACGTAGAGAAAGGTGAAACGCACGCCCTCTATATCCTGGGTGAAGATCCGGTCATGTCTGACCCCGACACCAAACATATCCGCGCCAATCTGGAAGCCTGCGAATTTGTTATTTTGCAGGAGATCTTCCAGTCTGAAACCGCCATCTATGCCGATGTGCTGCTCCCCGGCTCATCCTTTGCTGAGAAAACGGGGACCTTCACCAATACTGAGCGACGTGTGCAAATGGTTCGTCAGGCCATTAATCCGGTTGGGGATTCCCGCCCCGATTGGGAAATCATTTCAGACCTGGCAAAGCGGATCATCGCCCGGACCCCAAGACTGCTTCCGCTAACCGCCCCCCACGCTGGCTGGGATTACCCCGACACGGCCGCCATCATGGCGGAAATCGCAGCCCTGACTCCCCAATATAGCGGGATCAGCCACAAACGACTTGAAAATGGCGAACGGCTGCAATGGCCAGTTAGAGATGAGAACCATTCCGGAACACCCATCCTGCACGTTGGTCAGTTTGCATCCGGCAAAGGCAAATTCATGCCCATTGAGCATATCCCACCCGCAGAATCACCAGACAAGGATTACCCTTACATTATGTCCACGGGACGTGTGCTCTACCATTGGCATGGCGGACAAATGACCCGCCGCGTGAAAGGGATCATGGAAGCCTACGGCGAAGCTTTGGTGGAAGTCAACCCCGAAGATGCCGATAATCTGGGAATCAATGGAGAAAATGCTATTCGCCTGACATCACGACACGGCAGCATCGATACCAAAGCCTGGGTCACGGACCGCGTCCCGCCCGGCATGGTCTATGCCAACTTCCACTTCCCGGATGCCTCCGCCAACGAACTGACCCATGCCTCGCTCGATCCGGTTTCGAAGATCCCGGAATATAAAGTGACGGCTGTAAAAGTGGAGAAGATCTAATGGATATTCGCAAAGTTTTAGAATACGCGCTACAGCGTGAGTACGAAGGCAAAGCCTTTTTTGAAAATAACGCTGATCGGCTGAGCAATGCCACTGCAACTGGCGCCTTCAAGGCCATCGCGCAGGAAGAGCAGCGTCATATCGAATTTATCCAGGCTCAGCTTGATGCCTTGGAGAATAAAGAATCAGCCACGCAACCTGCTCCGGAATTGGACGAGGCAACGTTTTTTGCTGCGCGCGCCGACCAGGAAATGATCGAGCAGAGCGTCAGTGAATCGATGGTCGCAGACCTTCCTGTGCTGCGGATGGCTTATCTGATCGAAAAAGATTTTTCCGAGTTCTACCAGCAGGCGGCCTCCAAAGCCGAAGGCGATGTAAAAGCCACGCTCGAGATGCTCGCGCGTTGGGAGGCCGGCCACGAACGCCTCTTCAAACGCATGCACGACGAGGCCTTTGAAAAATACACCGAGATGCCCTGGGGAGGGTAAGATTAGGGAGTAGATAATTAAATCCCAGCAAGAGAATAAATTTCTTGCTGGGATTTGTTGTTTTTCAGTATCACCTAGTGGAACTGCCTATATAACATTCTGTGCCTGTACATTAGTGCAGACAGCGGCCCAGATGGAGTATTTATAATATAACCTAGGCTTTTACTATTTTAACTTTTTTGGCTTTTGTAACGGTATTTTTTTTATCAACAGTATGGAAATTAACATCTATTGGTATTGATGCTTTTTCAGTCCACTCTTCTGTCTGATTGCCGCGATACTCAACGCAAAACGTGTATATTCCGCTTCCTTCAGTAAAATTCAGCATGGAGAAATTAACTCTTGCTCGAAGGCGTTGATACTTGGAAAGATTTATTTTAAGTGGTTGTTCTTTTAGAACAGTTTTGCTCGGGGAAACAAATGTGTAGCGGCTTTCCGCCTGAGCGGGAATATCAGAATTTGTACGTGTCCATAGCGTTACAACTTGAATAGGTAATGGTAGTATTTTATCTGAACTAGGGTCGCCTTCGATTGTTAGCTCCTCAAGAATATTTATAATGCTAAGTAGATTTGTGGACTTATCTTCGATTGATCCTTGGCAAACTACGCTCCAAATATGTTTTATCATTGTGTTAGTCCTTCTTGTAGTGCTCATTTCTAGTTGTAATAATTTCCTACAAGTTGATTGTCTGTTTGGCTGCTTTTTTGGCTAGTGTTAATGTAAAAGGTGTCTTGCGGCAATAACACTACATGCGTTCTGGCCTCATTCTCTGATTCGTAAGTATCCACTAAAATAGATAATACTTTCAGCTTATCATCTTCTGGCGTTTCTAGTTCGGCATCTTGAGGATTATCAATTTCGATTAGGGTTTCTTCATAATCTTCTTCTGTGCGAATAGGCCAGATATGGATGGGGATGCCAACTGGGGAATAATGAGTCTCAATTCCAAGGGCACTTAAAATACATTGAACTGTTTTAAAGGTGGGATTTGCTGAAGCATCTTCGATACGGGATATGTTCGCTTGTTTTGTGCCTGCTTGTTTTGCTAACTCAGTTTGAGACCAACCTTTTTTTATTCGAGCGCGTATAATGGCATTCCCTAAATCGAAATTTGGTTTAAGTGCCTTTTTTGCGTTTTGGTATTTAGTATTTTTTTTTAATTTTAGTAAATATTCAGAATGATTCATTTTTGTCTCTCATGTC
>NZ_CEYOSI010000256.1:0-4571 GCF_982879505.1 Candidatus Desulfolinea nitratireducens | reverse complement strand
CCTTGATCTCTATGTCAATCACAGCCTGCGAACAAGAAAATCTGTTGCCCCCTCGTCAGTGCTGCCAACCTATCGCACCCCAACAGAGATCCTGCAGCGGATCGAAAGTGAATTATCGCCACTGGCCTCCCAAAATGCAAACCAGGCCCTGGAGCTTGCCGACGAACTCTGGGATACAGGCTATCTTGAAACCCGTCTACTCGCAGCCTTTCTCCTGGGCCATATTTCTCCTGAAGAGGATCGCCTCCTCGCCCGCTTAACCGCCTGGACACAAAAGGTACGCGACCCCAACGTGCGCACATCCCTGCTAACCAATAGTCTTGCCCGCTTGCGAAAGGAAACACCCGATCAATTCTTAATTCTGGTTACTGAATGGCTCTATCCTTACCGTCAACAATTCTGGAGTAATGGCTTGCAGGCTTTATTACCACTGATAAAGGCTCAAGACTTTGAAAACCTGCCTTCCATTTTCGATATTATTGACCCGATCATCGAAGCCGCGCCCACCTTCCTGCAAGGTGATATAGAAAATATTATCAGAGCACTTTATAAGGCCTCTCCAACTGAAACCACTTATTTCATCAAAAATATATTGGAAAGAAAGAAGAACCCGAAAACCAGCCTGCTGATACGCCGAATCCTGCCCACACTCCCCACAGATTTACAAATCAGTTTGCAAGAAGGATTGAAGGCAAATTAAAAAGAAGGAGCAAAGATGGCTTCTCTTCATATAAATTTTGTTACTACTCAGTCATCATCAGGAACGTCTCTGCGAGGAGCATGCTCAGGCGACGTGGCAGTCTTCACGACTGTCTGAGAGATTGCTCCGGCGATATAACTGCCTCGCAAAGACATGCTTGAGTAGTTTCTAAAATTTGAAATAACAGGCGATCATCTTTATCACAATCAGGACTTACGCAAAAATACCTTTTTTCTCGCTGCGTTGTAGCTTGTCTACAATACCCCAACGCAGAGCATTGGGACTAGGACTATAAAATTTCGTAAGTCCTAACAATATTAATAATGCCAGTGATAATAGCAAAAATGGTAGCGCGAAATCAAGTACACCTTGAGCACCTTCAGATCAGTTATTCTAAAAAAACGCTTGATTTTCCGCTTGCCACCTCCTCCATATCTGGTATAATCTGCTCCGCTATGACTGGTCCTGTCTCGCGGTTTCGGCTGCGGTCACGGAGACCTGCAAAAAAATATATTTAGGAGCATACGTCATGTCCATTACAAAAGAAGCAAAAACAAAGGTAATTGAAGAGTTTCACCGGCACGAGAAGGACACCGGTTCACCTGAGGTCCAGATCGCAATTTTAACCAAGCGCATTCTTGCCCTGACCGATCACCTGCGCACCAACAAGTATGATGAATCCTGTCGGCTTGGGCTGCTAAAAATGGTTGGTCGCCGTCGCCGCTTATTGGCTTATATGCGACGCGAAAATTATAGTCGTTACCTTGCACTAACCGACGAATTGAGCCTACGTCGTAAGTAAATATTTACTAGTTTGACCGGGTAGATGGTCATCACCATCTACTTTTTTTATATAGGCAGACCTAACTGTCTGCCATATTCGCTCCGTCGGTTGGGAATTGAAAGGTGCCGATAAACCGAGAGAAAAATCTCTCACCACACACTTGTACCTGCGATGCAAGTGCAGATGAAGACACCCAGAGCACTAAGAATCTCTTAGTGTCCACAAAGAAAAGCTCTGTGAACTTTGTGTCTTCGTGGTAAAACTTTTTATCACCAGCTTTCAGTCCCTAACAGGCGGGAAAAGGAGAAAATATGAAACCAGAAATTAAACGCTACACCGCAGAGGTGGGCGGGCGTACTGTCACATTTGAGACAGGCAAGCTCGCACATCAGGCTGGCGGCGCCGTGACCGTAGAGCTCGACGAAGCAATGGTCTTTGCTGCCACAACGATGAGCGATAAAGCTCGCGAGGGAATTGACTTCCTTCCGATGAGTGTAAACTATGAGGAACGGATGTACGCCGGTGGGCGGATCCCCGGTTCCTTCTTCCGTCGTGAGGGACGTCCCCACAACGAAGCCATCCTGACATCGCGCCTCATCGACCGTCCGCTACGGCCTCTCTTCCCAAAAGGAATGCGCAACGATATTCAGGTCTTGATCTATTCGCTTTCTGCGGATGATAACCCCCTCGATATTTTGGCGCTCAATGCATCCTCGGCTGCATTGACCATTTCAAATATCCCCTGGGATGGCCCTGTTGGCGCAGTACGCATTGGACGAGTGAATGAGGAATTTGTTATCAACCCGACCTTTGCCGAGATGGAAGTATCCGATCTTGACCTTCGTCTGGCCGGAACAAAAGAAGCCATCCTGATGGTCGAATGTGGTGCAGATGAAGTCCCCGAAGATGTGATGGTCAAAGCCCTTGAGCTGGGACATGCATCCATCCAACCCTTGATCGAAGCCCAATCCAGGATGGCTGCCGAAGTTGGCAAGCCCAAGGATGAGCCAATCGTTTCTGTTACAGATGAAGCTCTTGAAGTCAAAGTCTACGATTATATTAGCGGCCCCATGACCGAGCTGGTCGCCAAGCCACTCAGCAAAGATGAGTTCTACAGCGGCATGGATGATCTGAAAGCTCAAACCGTCGAGGCAATGCTCGCCGAAGACAAAGAATTGGCGGAAAAAGATATCAAGAATGCCTTTGGCACAGCAGAAAAGAAGATCGTTCGTGAACGTATTTTAAGTGCGGGCAAGCGTCCAGACGGACGTGGCCCGAAGGATATCCGCCCGATCTGGTGTGAGTTGGATATCAGCCCCACGTGCCCATGGTTCTGCCATCTTCACACGCGGTGAAACCCAGGCGCTGACCGTTGCCACCCTCGGTACATTGCGAGATGCGCAGGCGCTCGACAACCTGACCCCTGAAAAAGAACGCCGCTATATGCATCACTACAATTTCCCGCCCTTCTGCACCGGCGAGGTTCGCATGATGCGTGGCACCTCCCGCCGCGAAGTAGGCCATGGTTCATTGGCAGAACGTGCGCTATTACCAGTCATCCCCGCCAAAGAGGATTTCCCTTACTCGATCCGTCTCGTCTCCGAGATCATGGATTCAAACGGATCATCTTCGATGGCTTCCGTTTGTGGTTCGACGCTTTCACTGATGGCAACCGGTGTCCCGATCAAAGCGCCTGTATCAGGCATAGCGATGGGCCTGGTGACTGATGGTAAGCGTTACCACATCCTGAGCGATATCTTGGGCACCGAAGATCATCTCGGTGATATGGATTTCAAAGTAACCGGCACCGAAAAGGGCATTACTGCCCTGCAAATGGATATAAAAGTCAGCGGATTGAGTGCAGAACTGATGGCCGAAGCACTGACGCAATCGCATGAAGGGCGTATGCATATCATGGGCGAAATGATGAAAACGATCGACGCTCCTCGCCCGGAATTGAAAAGACATGTTCCGCGTGTGACAACCATGACCATCCCCGTCGGCAAGATCGGCGCGATCATTGGCCCTGGCGGAAAAACAATCCGCGCCATTCAAGATGAAACCGGCGTACGCCTCGATATTGAAGAGGATGGTACCATCTTCATCTCGGCCACTGATGGCGAGGCCGAAGCCATGGCACGTCAGCGGATCGAATCCCTGACCGAGAGCGCAGAGCTTGGACGGATCTACACCGGACGCGTTGTCCGTGTGACCGATTTTGGCGCCTTTATCGAAATCCTCCCCAATATGGACGGATTGGTTCATATCTCGCAATTGGACAGCGTCCGCATCAACAGCGTCGAAGATGTTGCCAAAGTTGGCGATGAGATCACCGTAATGGTGACCAATATTGACGCGGGCGGCAAGATCAGACTCTCACGCAAAGCCGTACTCGAAGGCTGGACCGTTGAAGAGGCTATTGCCAACGACCAACCTCGTGGTGGCGGTGGAAACCGAGGTGGCGGAAATCGCGGCGGCGGTAATCGCAGCGGCGGACGTAATAGTAACCGACGCTAAATCCCTAAGAAGAAACCAAAACGGGCGGCCCATTGGTCGCCCGTTTTTAGTATAAGCAAGACAATTCAATAACCATGTTCACAAAGCTGCAAGCAACCCTCAATCGTTATCCCAAACAGTTCTGGCTGCTCGTCGGCGGTATGTTGATCAGCATGCTTGGCGCAACCATGATCTGGCCTTTCCTTCTGATCTACGCCAGCAAACGCCTCGCTATGCCTCTGACCCAGATCGCGACATTGATGACGATCAATGCGGTAGTGGGGGTGGCCTTCACCTTCGTCGCGGGTCCTGTCACCGATAAATTCGGACGGAAATGGGTTATGGTTTTTGGTCTGTTGATCAACGCCTCCATGTATCTCTTCATGATGAGAGCCGATAGCTATGCCATTTTTGCGATTCTAATGGCCTTCAGTGGCGCTGCCACTCCCCTCTACCGCATCGGCGCGGATGCCATGATCGCCGACCTGATCCCTGAACTCGAACGCCTCGAAGCCTTTGCGCTGATTCGGATGGCTAAAAATGTTGGAGTCTCAATGGGTCCAGCCATAGGCGGGATCCTTGCAGCCATAT
>NZ_CEYOSI010000255.1:0-4577 GCF_982879505.1 Candidatus Desulfolinea nitratireducens | reverse complement strand
CGTAAAACCTCAGCCCAGGCGCCCCCCTCCGGAAAGATGCCTAGAATACCACCATTAGAAAGTATATGTTCCGCAGCCCGTAATGAGTCCCTTGAGCCAGTGCCACGAAAAAGCGGATAATATCCCCACAGCTTGGGAATGAATTTTACGATATTAGGTGCATGTGGCATTTCAGCACCACCAACAAAATCCAGGGGCCAGGAAAAGATACGTACAAGACAGACCGGGTCTATAAAGCTAAAATGGTTTCCCACTACCAGAAAAGCTTCACCTTTGGGAATATTTTCCTCCCCTTCAATTTCTACCTCTGCGACAAGCCAAAACGCTAGTCTTGAAAGAAGGTGTAAAAATGTTCGAAAAGCGCGTCGTCGTGTGTATTTGAGTTTTAGTCGAGCCTCAGGCATTAACTGAAGCCCCAATATTGGTTTCTAATGAATATTCATTAGCATCTTGTATGGCTTTCTTCTCATTAACCCTCAAGAGTAGAAACAACCCGCCGAATAAGAAAATTAGGATTGACGCAATTGCCACGCGTTGGCCTGCTTGTTCGGCAAGCAAATTCCCCATACTCCGGTTTTGCTCAAACCAGCGGGCTGCCCATAAGGCCAGAAAACCGTAAAGGGTTGGACCTATAAAGGAGGAAGTGCGCCCAACTACAGAGAATAAACCAAAAAATTCGGCACTTTGACCTTTTGGAGCAAACATTCCAACCATCGCTCGGCTAACGGACTGGACCCCCGTCAGAGCAAATCCAGCCAATGCGCCGATTACGAAAAAGCCGGTGATGGAATAATTGAAAAGCATCCAGATCACGGCGGCAGCCATGCCTAAAATTGCATAAACAAGGGAGCGTTTATAACCCACTTTATCACCGATGACTGCGAAAGCATACGCCCCAATGACACTGGCGACTTGCACAATAATCATGAAGATGATTATCTGGGTTTGATCCATGCCATAAAGAACTGCCCCTATAATGGCTGCGAAATCAAGTGCCATGAGGATGCCGTCATTGTAGATCAGGTAGGCGATCATGAACTTGATAAATTCTTTGAATTTCCGAACAGACCGAAATGTCTGAGAGAGACGTTTAAAGCCAATCGTCAAATATTTTTCCCCTTTTGGCAAGGTTTGTGCACTGGCACGTTCCCTGATCCAGCGGTAAGCGGGGATGGTTGCCAAAGCGAAAAACAGCGCCGTGAAAGGAAAAGACAAACGCACTGGAAGCGTTGAACCCTCGATCAAAACAATTGGCGGGAGAAGAATGAGCAAAGCAAGAATGCCGCCTAAAGAGCCAATTGCCCAACCATTTCCGGAAACACGACCTATTTCGTCGGGGGTGGCAATTTCAGGGAGCAGGGAATTATAAAAAACCTGTCCGCCACGGTAGCCGATTTCTGCTAGAATGAAGAAAAGCATTCCTGTAAAAATATCACCCTTTTCAACGAAAAATAGAAGTGCTGTAAAAAGCCAGGTGATCGACGAAAAAATGAATAGGAACTTCTTCTTTGACGCTGAAAAATCAGCTATCGCGCCAAGGATAGGTGAAATGATTGCAACAACCAACATCGCAATGCCCACAGAAATACCCCATAAGCGAGAGCCTTCTGCACCCCCAACAACACCTCCTTTAAAATATGCTGAATAGAATGCCAGTAAAACCACCGCCGCATAAGCGGAGTTGCCAAAATCATACATATACCAGGCGCGATGTTCTCGATTTATTTCTTTATTCCGGGCCATAATAAATTCCTTTCGATGATGAGATGATATATTTTATTTCAGGAAATAAATGCCAACCTAAACACATTATTTTTAACCCGTTTCACCAACAGCAGTTTCGCCTGCCTTGACGTAATTGCCGCTTCAGGTAGAATAAGAAGTACAATATATGCTGCGGGAGCCTTGTGCTCCCGCTGATTGTCTTTATAGCATAAATTTAGTGAAAGAGAAAAAAATGTTTTACGACCGCCAAAAACTGGAAGAAATTGAAAACCAGAGTCTTGCGCCTTACGGATCGCGTTCTAAAAACTCAAAGGGCCGCGCCTATCTTGGGACCGAACCCTCCTATAGAACAGCTTTTCAAAGAGACCGGGATCGAATTCTTCATACCACGGCTTTCCGTCGTCTTGAGTATAAAACGCAGGTATTTATCAATTATGAGGGTGATTACTTTCGAACTCGTTTAACCCATACCTTGGAAGTTTCTCAGATAGGGAGGACGATTGCCCGTGCCCTGGGCGGGAATGAAGATTTGACAGAAGCGATTTGTCTTGCCCATGACCTTGGACATCCAGCATTTGGGCATTCGGGTGAGGTCGCATTAAATCGACTGATGAAAGACCATAATGGATTTGACCACAACAAGCAATCTGTGCGTATAGTCACGAAATTGGAACAGAGATACCCTGAATTCCCTGGATTAAATCTGACCTGGGAGGTTCAGGAGGGGATGGTAAAACATGAATCGGAATATGATATTTCTGATGCATCGAACTATGACCCGGATCTGCGAGGCAATCTGGAAACGCAGATTGCAAATGTGGCAGATGAGCTGGCATATACAGCGCATGATCTAGATGATGGTCTCCGTTCTGGAATGATCAAACCATCTCAACTTGCAGGAATAGCCTTATGGGAAATTCTTGCAGAAATATATAATTGGAGTGGTCCCGTCCTGGACGATCTCTCTCGTCATCGCATGATTCGCCATTTGGTCGGAATTGAAGTTAGTGATGTTATTCAAACCACAGATGCCAAATTAAAAGAGAGCGCTGCGAATTCTCCACTTGATATTCAGCAGTTATCATATAATGTGCTTGGACACAGCGAAGATTTGACCCGTCGTAATAGAGAATTAAAAGATTTTCTTTATGCAAAACTGTATCGCCATCCCCGTGTTGTGCGAATGGCGGTTAAGGCAGAACAGATCATTAGCGATCTTTTCCATGCTTATCTGGGCGAACCTGCCATTTTGCCAGAACATGTTCAAGGCATTGCTAAGCATCGCAGTCTTGAACGTACAGCCTGTGACTACATTGCGGGAATGACCGACCGCTTTGCCGTAGATGAACATCGCAAACTCTTTGATCCATCCGTAAAACCATAAGAACAAGGAATTATTATGTCAAAGCAAGAAACCACTTATCTTACCCCTGAAGGAAATAGTCGCCTAAAAGCAGAGCTGGAAGATCTCAAGGGATCACAACGAGATGATTTAGCGAAACGTCTACGATCTGCTATCCAGATGGGCGATCTTTCTGAAAACGCAGATTATCATAAGGCCAAAGAAGATCAAGCCTTCCTGGAAGGGCGGATTCAAGAGTTGCAGTATATTTTAAGCAAAGCCGTTATTATTGAGGATGATGGCAAGCCAAAAAATGTCGTCACTGTTGGAGCATATGTTACTATCCAGGAGGAAGATTTTCCACCAGAGACATATCATGTGGTCGGCGCCAAAGAGGCGGATCCCCGTAATGGAAAGATATCCCATGCTTCACCAATTGGCAGCGCCCTGCTTGATCATCGCGTTAATGATGAGGTTGAGGCTGATGCACCTGGAGGAAAACTCAAGCTGAAAATTCTCAAAATAAAGTGAGTTTTTAAAGTAAAAGAGCCGAGATTTTGAAATCTCGGCTCTTTTATTATCAATTAGTCTTTGGCCAAATGGCCAACTCTAATATTGATCGATTAAAATAACTGTTTGGCGGCAATGGCCCTGAGCCATATTCCAAATCCGTAACAGTAACTAGTAACTGAAGGGTTTCCGTTTCCAATTTAACTGGGCTTTGAGATTGGGCCAATACCAGCTCTCCCTTGGCCTCCAATCGCTGACGGGTATCAGGATCATTAAAAGCATGTTGCGACATTAATACTTTGGTTGCTGTTTTAATATCATTCTTATCAAAGAGCCAAATTTCTAGAGCGGCTACTTTTTTAGGATCGCCAACTCCAATTGTGTCAGCAATCCCCACACCGAATTCGCCCATAAATTCCCCACCTTGTGACTCTATGCTAAATGATTCGTCATAAAGATCATCACCCAAAACATAGGTGGTCATCGACTGTGTGATTGGCGCCGCGAGCCCAAGTTCCGCATAATCAGTTTGGGCAGTGTTTTGATTGAATTGCATGGCCTGCTGTGCTGGGGTTGCCTGCCCACCCTTGGATGAAATCGGTCGCAATAAGCGCACAGTAAAGAAAGCGACAGCCAAAACAGCAATAACACCAGCACCGATCAGTATATATCTTGTTGTTGAAGATGTTTCCACTTGGGTATCTTCGATTAAGGCTGTTTCAGGAGCCTCAATATTTGGTGTTGTTGCGTTCATCAACTGCCCATAGGCATCAATCGAAGCTTTATTTTGTGATCCGGGTGCCTGGCTAATCTCCTCAAGCAGATCTGGGGCTGCAGGCCCTAAACTCTGCCAGCGACGCAGCGTTAACGTTGTATCGCTATTGACCAGGAAGGAATCGATTGTCATTCGCAGGTAATCCTGTTGATAATCGGAACGGAGCAATTCCGGGGTGGCATCCGACCATTCCACAGGCTGAATATTCCATCCCCATATCAGGCC
>NZ_CEYOSI010000254.1:0-4578 GCF_982879505.1 Candidatus Desulfolinea nitratireducens | reverse complement strand
CAAAAATTAAAAGGTCTCCCTCCTTTTTGCTTACCCCTATTTATTGAGAAGATACTCCGGATTATTGTATTACTCCTTGTTTGGTCTTGTCAAGCCCGGATATGAATAAATAACCCCATAATTATCCTTTTAATTATGTTGACAAGCATAATCCCATACCATATAATAATTGACATTACATATAATTGCCAAGTAAGCAAATGTTCGAAAATTGTTTTGAAATTGTTACTGTTTGCTAAATTTATTATAAATCAACAGGATTCACTACCAGTTAGTAAGTAAAAATATTTGAATGGGTTATTGCGCCACTTTACGTGAGGGATGCTGATATGTTATATGATGAGGTTTCACAAGATCGCCACAAACTAATGGCTGATATTGCTGAGTGGTATTACAATGATGGCTTGTCCCAGCAAGATATTGCCAAAAAAGTAAACCTATCTCGTCCATCTATCTCGCGCTTACTCCTTGAAGCCCGAGAGCTAAGTATTATCGATATCCGGATCAACCACCCCATCCCCACCGCTAATTCACTGGAAATAGAACTTGTCAAGAATTTTCCTCATCTCCAATCTGCAAAGGTGCTAGAACGCAGAATGGGTAGCGAGGATGATACTATGCGCCAACTGGGACGGTTAGGGGCAGACGTTTTAGAGAATGTGCTCGAAGACAACATGATTCTCGGTTTATCTTGGGGAACCACAATCCATTCAGTGGTTGAGGAATTACGGCCCAAACGCTTGAGTAATGTGAAAGTCGTCCAACTTGTCGGTGGCGTTGGCGCCCCCTATAGCTCAATTGATGGACCAGAGCAAGTCAGGCGGGCTGGTGAAATCTTTGGAGCTCAACACTATTACCTCAATGCTCCCTTGATCGTCGACACCCCGGAAATTGCTGCTGCACTGAGAGAAGACCATTCAATAAAGGAAGTCCTTGAGCTTGCCAAGCAATCTAACATTGCCCTATTAGGGATTGGGCCAATCATTCCTGAAATCTCTACCCAGTTTCATTCCGGATATTTTTCCTTCCAAGACATACGCGATCTGGAAAAACTAGGGGCGATTGGTGCGATATGTGTCTGCTTCACGGATATTCAGGGAAACCGAATCTATGTGCCGTGGTGCGAAGATTGCGCGATAAGCATTCCCTGGGAAGATTTATTGAAGATCCCAATTAAAATTGGGATTGCTAAGGGGAAACGAAAAGCCCCCTCCATATTAGGGGCGATTAGATCGGGCGGGATTGATATCCTGGTTACGGACGACGAAACAGCTGAAGAAGTTCTAAACCTAAATAAAAATCCCTCTGCCTAATCTCCTTTCATTTGCTCAGGTTTTTTAAGAAACCTGAAAAACGCAAATCATAATTCTGTGCCCAAATAGATGATGAACAACATACTCTTTGAATTCTCTTCAGTTGAAAAAATCATCTTTGGGACTAACCAAAGCCAACGCCTTGGAAAAATTGTCAGAGACTTTGGAGAAAGCGCCCTCCTCATAACTGGAAAAATGCCAGATAGGCATCAACTCCTTCTAGATGATTTACAAAAAAATAGTATCAAGTTCACAACATTTCCCATTGACAATGAACCAACAATAGATATGGTCATGGAGGGGACAAAGTTTGCCCGCCAATATAACCCCCAGGTGATGATAGCGCTGGGGGGCGGCAGTGTACTTGATGCAGGAAAAGCAATTGCGGGCATGATGACCAATCCAGGTGACCCATTAGATTATTTAGAAGTAATTGGTAAAGGAAAAGCAATTCAAAATCAAGCCACGCCGCTAATTGCAATCCCCACTACGTCCGGAACTGGAGCAGAAGTCACCCGGAATGCAGTCTTGCTATCCCCTGAGCATAAAACCAAAGTCAGTTTACGCAGTGCACTCCTGCTCCCGACTATTGCACTACTTGATCCAAGCCTGACGATATCCATGCCACCAGCAGTCACAGCATCTAGCGGGCTAGACGCACTTACCCAATTGATTGAGGCGTTTACCTGTAACACACCCAATGCAATGATTGACGCATTATGCCTGGAAGGCATTTTGCTTGCTGCGAGATCATTGCCAATAGCGTTTAGCGATGGATCTAACCAACAAGCCAGAGAAGAAATGGCACTTGCGAGCATGTATAGCGGTTTAGCGTTGGCCAACTCGCGCCTGGGCGCGGTTCATGGCATTGCCGGACCGTTTGGAGGAATTTTTCACGCACCGCACGGAGCTGTTTGTGCACGGCTCTTGCCAGTTGTAACCAAAACCAACGTGCAACAACTCCGAGAAAATGACACAGATCATACAACTCTAAAAAAATACAAGCAGGTTGCTCAACTACTAACAGGAAACGAGCAAGCCACAATTGAAGAGGGAATCAGTTGGCTGGAAGAAATTGTAAAAGATTTTGATATCCCAACTCTCAAACATTACGGCCTGACACCCGACAAATACGATGAATTAATTGAAAAAGCGCTAAAAAGCAGCAGCATGAAAGGCAACCCGGTTTCGTTATTTCCTCAGGTATTAGAGGATATCCTTGACATCGCAATACAATAATCTCATCCTTCCTAAAAAACATTCCATAAGAATCGCGCCAAAAGGAAAAACACATGAACCACACGATCCTCCTGTTTGATATGGATGGCGTTTTGCTCCACGCTGATGGCTACCATCGGGCATTGCAGGCTTCAGTTGAGTTAATCGGCCACAATCTGGGGATTGAAAATCCGATTCTAAGCAAAGAACATATTGCCAAGCTCGAAGCTGCAAGTGTGACCCATGAATGGGAATCGCTGGCTATTTGCACAGCAATTCTATTAATGCATATTTGGCGCACTGAACCAGAAGTAAGAATTCCCAAAAATATCAATCTCATTCCAGGCCAATTCTTTATCCAAGGTGAAGATTATTTCAGTGGTTTTCTTCAAAATATCAAACTAAATGGAGAGCCGCCCACAGCTTTCATGGAACACCTTCTTCTGGAACAAGAACCCTCTCTAAACCTGGAACAACGAGAGTACCTCAAAGGCATTCTGCGAAATGGCCAGAACCACGATCTAAGCTTCACCCTACCAATTTTTCAAGAATATGTTTTGGGGAGTAAATCATACAGCCAAATTTATAACCGCCCTAGCCAGCTAAACACCGAAAGTTACCTGGAATTGTACGACCAGGCAGCGTTATCCCAAACAACCCACGACCAACTAATTAAATGGGTGAAATCAGAGGATCATCACGCTGTAGTTTTTACCAATCGCCCCAGTACCCCTCCCAATGGTTTTTTTAGCACACCAGAAGCAGAATTGGGTTTAAAAGCAATTGGCCTGCAAGAATTGCCAATTGTTGGCGCTGGCTCATTATTTTGGCTGGCAAACCTGGCAGCCAAACCATTGAATATGTATTTAAAACCCAGCCCCGTTCATGCCTTGGCTGCCATTCAAGTCGCTTTGGGCACTCCACATACCGCATCCCTCAAATTGGCATTGGATTTTTTCTGCGGCAGATACGAAAAAGAAAAATGGGGGCCATTAGATGGATCAACCATAGTCGTTTTTGAAGATTTGATTGGAGGATTGCGCAGCGCAAAGGACGCAAAGGAATTACTAGAAAAATACGGCGTTAGAATAGAAATGATTTTAGTTGGGATAACCAAGCATCCAACAAAAGCCAAATCATTGTCTCAAGTGGCATACCATGTGGTTGAGGACATTAACAATAAATATCTCAGGGAGATACTTACTTGCTAGGCAATCTCACCATTTGTATTAATTTCAACTACGATACAAGTTAGTCATCAATTACCTATTAGATGATGAATATCCCCAAATTACAGGATTTTTCATCGCAATAACCCCACATGAGAAATAGTTTGACGAGCACCATTTATCGTACTAAATTTGCCTTATGAAATCATCTGAGGAAACAGACAAAAATGAAAAATCACTTCCTCTCAAAAATGCCCTGACACTTTATAACAGGGTTACCTCCCATCCAGGCATAGTAGGCTGCTCGCGAGATCCCAAATAAGTTACCCATGGCTTTCACTTCGTATCTTCCTCGGTTGTTTTCAATAACCCGATATCGCGATTCGCGAGCGAACCCTGACGCAACTCGATATGGAATTTTGTTAGCAGGTCAAGCTCCATTTCCAATCTGACAAAATAGGCAGTCGTGTATTCTTTCTTCGGCTTTCTCCCACTTCGGCTCCTCTTGTTTGCAAACATCTCTTCCCCCTCTTCTTGACACTGCCTTGCCCAAGCATTGCTCTGATTCCGATCTGCTATTGAGAAACGATGCAAGATCTCGGTTGCTGGCCAGCCTTCTTCCAAGTACAACCTAATTGCTTCTCGCTTATCCAGTTTGGATAATCTTTGCGCCCTTTTCTTCTTGTCATATTAAAAAATCTCCTGTTTTATTTTCTCACAGGAGGTCTTTTATTTCAGTGTCTTTTATTAGTAGCAGGGGCAGGACTCGAACCTGCGACCTCCGGGTTATGAGCCCGAAGAGCTGATTTTGTAAGATATGGGTTACACCATCATCCCCTTTGGCCTGTACTGCAACGCCTCCGCCAAATGCGTGGCTT
>NZ_CEYOSI010000253.1:0-4604 GCF_982879505.1 Candidatus Desulfolinea nitratireducens | reverse complement strand
TTCACCAGTTTTGTTTTTCGCTAAAGTGGACGACATAAACCGGAATCAGTGGATGATTTCACCGGAATCCGCACTTTTTGGTGATATTGAATTATAGTAAAATCGTTTTACGTTATTCTAGTCGATAGGAGATATGTATGAATACAGTCACTGTTTCCACCAAATATCAGGTGGTCATCCCCCTGAAAGTGCGCCAATCACTTCATATTCAGCCTGGTCAGAAAATGCAAATGATCGCGTACGGGAAACATATTGTCATGATCCCCATCCGACCGATCCAGGAGGCAAGGGGATCTTTGCGGGGAATTGAACCTGATCCCCAGCGCGAAAAAGTGGATCGAGAAATATGAATGTCGTCGATTCTTCTGGCTGGCTGAAGTGTTTTTCCGACGGTGAAAACGCATCCTTTTTCGCACCTGCGATTGAAGATGCTGAGCATCTGATTGTCCCGGCAATCTGGTCAATGAAGTTTTCAGGCGTCTGCTGAGCTTGCGTGATGAGCAAATTGCCCTGGTTCATATTGGAGATATGCATCAGGGACAGATCGCTGACTTAACCGCACCAATCGCCTTGCAAGCTGCCAAACTTTCTGCCGATTTGAAGATAGCCATGGCAGAAAGCATAATTCTGTCCACTTCGCAGACTCATGAAGCCACACTTTGGACTCAAGATGTTGATTTTGAAGGGATAGCAGGCGTTAATTATATTCCTAAGAAGTAGAAGGTAATCAGGTTGGCCGGTTGAGATTGGAAAGGTGAAATTAAGAAAGATTAATGCAGTCCTAATTTCCTGAGCGCGCAGGGCGCGGACGCAAATTCGAAGCCTGACCCTGTAATGCTATCGTAATGCAAAAAGGTGAAAAGAATTTGCCTATCTGATCAAACCCTATATATAATGGATAGGATCCACCAGAACCAGAGCAAAGGAAAAGCAAATGAGTATTCGCCTGCGGTTATTTCTGACCTTCTTCGTCCTGACCGTTCTTCCCCTTGGCATCCTTGGGATGACCATGTTGCAGCCCATCCAGGATGTGGGGGATTTGACGGTTTCTGAAAGTACTGAATTGATGAAGGAACTGGGGGAGGCTTCCATCCAGCAAAAGGCCCTGGATACAGCCCGACAAATCGCCCTGTATCTTGAGGCCCATCCGGCGCTGTTGACGGACCCGGACCTGCTGCTGGCAGATTCAGAACTTGCCGCAATCGCAGTCCAGTCCGTGGGGACAACCGGCTACACCGCCTTATATGATGATCAGGGGATCGTTTACTCCCACGCCAACCCGGCATTGGTCGGCCAGGATATGCATGTCTTTGAAGAGAGCCTGCCCGAATTCTGGGCGATCTTCGAGGCCAGCCTGGACGGAACGAAGGTCGGTTCCTATTATCTCTGGAAGGAACCCGATGATTCGTTCCGCGATAAATTTATGGAATGTGTGCCTGTGGGAGATACAAATCTCAGGATAGCGGCGACCACCTATATTGATGAATTTTACGCGCCGATCCAGGAAACGGAAGAAAAAGCCGAGCAGATCTATATCAAAGCCCGCACCCAGGCAGTTGCCACCCTGGTCGCAGTCGCAGGCCTGGCGCTTTTGGGAGGCTGGTGGCTTTCATCAATCATCAGTAAACCGATCGCTGCGCTGGTTGACGCTTCTCAGGCAGTAGAAAAGGGCCATATCGAAGATGTAAATTTAAAGGAGGTAGAAAAACGAAGCGATGAAATGGGCGCTCTGGCTCGCGTTTTTTCGAATATGGCAGCACAGGTCTATGAGCGTGAGCAATCTCTAAAGGAAGAAGTAAGTGATTTACGCTTGAAAGTGGAGATATTCATTAAGATTGATGAAGCAAAAAAGGAGCGGGATATACACGAAATCACCAAGACAGACTATTTCAATGAACTGGTGAAGCAGGTGAATGATCTAAGAAAATCGAAGGGCGAAGATTGAATTGACCAGATTATCGTAGAAATCATATCTCTTGTTGTAATCCCGGCGATCGTAACCCCCTCGCCGTCAGTCTCAGCTGGGCGAAAAGTGCCAAAAAATAGGCCGGGCTGCGAAAGCAGAGGCAAAAAGGGGCTATGCAAGAAGCCGATTGATTAAGTGTTGTCAGAACAAAGCAATAATCAGCAGGTTCAGCGTTCGAATTTCAGGTAGTCCACCTAAAAAATGCACATAAAAGCAACTCATTATCTTCCTAATAATCTGCCCTCAGGGCAGGTTATTGTTTTCATATTGGAAATTATACTGAACTGCCCCAATTTTCTTGTCAAGAAAGGGTCTTAACAGATATGAAAGGCATGAAATAATTATGTTTAACGGATTAATTTTAGTGTATGATTAATTTTGAACCATGCTGCATATCAGTATAGAGGATGGCTTTTTTTAGTATGAACCCAGATAATGGAGATGGCTTGAGAAACAACATAACTAACAATCAAATTACTGGTGGCGCCAGTATCTTAATAGCGGATGATAATGAGAATTTTCTTGCTTTGATAACACGGCGGGTAGAGAAAATGGGCCATCGTGTAGTTGCTGTCACAGACGGCAGCAAAGCAATTGAAGCAATCAAGAATGATAAATTTGATCTCCTGATCCTGGATATGCAGATGCCAGGTGTTAGCGGTCTTGATGTTATTCAATCCACTCAAAAATATGCCCCAGATCTGGCAATCATCGTAATTACCGGACACGGTTCCATTGAAAATGCGGTTGAAGCACTAAGGTATCGGGTTTTCGACTATTTAACAAAACCACTGGAATCCCTGAAAGTGTTTGAGATAACTGTTCATCGAGCCTTAAACCAGGTTCACCAGTCAAAAGAGAACGCTCGCCTTCTCGAAGAGATCCAACATATGGCAGAATTTGATCCCTTAACCGGATTGTACAATCGCCATCGAATGAATAGCGAATTGGTAAAAGAGATCGAACATGCCAAACGCTTAAAGCATCCCCTTTCATTGATGATGGTAGACATAGATGGCATGAAGCGGATCAATGACACCTTAGGACATGTTATCGGCGATGAAGTTCTTAGCCTGGTTGGACAAGTGCTCAAAAAGGACATACGCACGATAGATATTGCTTTCCGCTTTGGCGGGGATGAGTTCCTTGTTATTAATCCCGGTATCAATGGGAAAGAAGCTAGAGTGCTTGCGTGCCGGATTTTCGATAATATTCGGGAGCTGGATTTTGTAGATGTTGATATTTCAATTAGCATTGGGATTGCTCAGTGGAATGAATCTTATCTTGGGGCTGATGATTTTGTTCAGGCCGCCGATCATGCCATGTATCAGTCCAAAAACTCAGTTGATCAGTTTGTTACGGTAATAAATGAATAAATTACGTTCACTTACGATAAATGGGCATCAGTTTCCTCTATCGAAGCTAAAAGATTGGTTTTATGGTCTTAGGCTGCAATTAATCATACCTTATGTCATCCTGACACTCGCGGTCTCGGGGATTGGCATTTATATTGTTACTCGGTTGGTGACCTCGTCATTGCGTGAAAGGTTTTCCAATCAATTGCTGGAGGCCAGTCGGGTTGCAGCAGACGGCATTGTAAATCGTGAAGAAGCCCATCTGGATAATCTCCGTCTTATGGCGTTTACGGAAGGGGTCTCAAATGCCCTCGAGACAGAAAACAGAACTGAACTAGAAAGCCTGCTTTTTCCTCTGGTAGTCAATGAAAACGTTCAATTACTGACCTTGACAGATCGAAATGGTATCGAAATAATGAGCATTATCCAGAATCCCGACACTGGAGACTATGCAAACTCATTTGGAGCTGATTTATCTGGGCTGGGATTAGTAAGGTTACCGATGATTGGCTTTAGCGATGAGGTCGGGGATAAATTTTCTGCCTTCGACACGACTCAAATTGGTACTTATCTTATGACCAGCGCCCCAGTCTATAACTCCCAGTCTCAATTAGTTGGCGTTATCCTCATAGGAAGCAATGTAGATTCTTTGGTTAAGACAATAAAATCTCAGGCCCTCGCTGATACGATTCTATTGGACACATCCGGGCATGTTCTGGACTCAACATTTCCTTTCATTGATGAGGGAAGAAACAACCTGATGCTGAGTCCAAATGAAGTGGAAGAGCTCGTCATCTCCTTATCAAAAGATGTAACCATATCTGCGAGGGGTTACGAAGTGTTTTATTCTCAATTGATTTTAAGACAAAAAAAAGTTGGGTTTCTGGGGATTGCCCTACCCACGAATTTTGTTGTCGCCACAGAGTCAACAAGTCAGGTCACGCTGAGCATAATCTTCACTTTAGCGACATTGGGAATCGTCGTAATCGGGTACATACTTGCAGTTACTATTGCCCGCCCCATATTGCGGCTGCGTGATGCAGCTGTGGCAGTCGGTTCTGGAGATCTTGACCAACGGGCTCACCTAAGCAGGAGGGATGAGATTGGTCAACTGGGGCATGAATTTGACAAGATGGTAGCTAATCTGCAAGACCGCACATCTGAACTTGCACAATCCGAAAAACTGTCCGCCGTCGGGCAGTTGGCCGCTGGAATCGCCCACGATGTAAAGAATCCGCTTGGTGTGATCAAGGGCCTGGCTGAGGAAATCGAGGAAAATATGC
>NZ_CEYOSI010000252.1:0-4616 GCF_982879505.1 Candidatus Desulfolinea nitratireducens | reverse complement strand
GCAACCGTATTTTTGGCTGCTGTGAGTATTGCGTTGCCGCCTGCAGCGATGCCGCAGGTTCCCAGCCCGATCACGATGCGGGCCTTGTCAGCAGTTTGCTGGGAGACTTCTTTATCAGCCCACTCACGGATGGCAGAATAACTACCCATTGGCCACCTCCGCTTTTTTGGCAATCTCTTTAACTATCTTTTTTATCATCCTGCGCGCCTGATCCGGGGTGATATTGCCTTTGGTTTCTTCATCAACGATCATCACAGGAGCCAGAGAGCAAGCTCCAAAGCAGGCCACTTTTTCAACGGTGAATTCACCATCTTCGGTAGTGTCGCCGCCATCGGTCAAACCCAGTTCGTCGTCGACAGCATCGATAATGAGCGGTGCACCGCGCACGTGACAAGCCGTTCCCCGGCAAATTTTGACCATATGTTTTCCGACAGGTTTCAAACGGAACTGGGCATAAAAGGTCAACACACCAAAAATATCACTGGTTGAGACCCGCAGCTCTTTGCTGATCTCGGTAATGGCTTCTTTTGGCACATAGCCCATTTCTACTTGTACCTGCTGTAGCAAGGGAATGAGTGCGCTCCGATCGTGCCCGTTGGTGGATTGTGTGGTAGCGGTCATGGTTTCAGATCGAACCTCCAATAAAAAGTGCATAAATCATCCTGTTATTATCCATTTTTTTCCTGAAAAAGGTAGTCGCATATTTCTTATATTTGGTTGACATTTATCCTTATCTGCTGGTTTCATCTCTATATGACAGGAACCCGTTCCCTTGGAGGGAACGGGTTCCTGTCATTCGAAATATTGATCCTGAAGAGAAAATCTCCAGTGAATGAGTTTATTGAAAGGCAGCACCTATTAGGAATGGGCTAAAATCCCGTCTCAAGGTGTTGCGGCAAAGCGTGTTTCTTTCCCCAACCGTAAATGCAGCGCGTAAAATGCCATCACGGAGATCAGGCAGAGCACTCCGCCAATATACCAGAGCAGGTTGGGATTATAGTTTTTATTATCCAGAATTAACCCTGCCAGGGCAGGGCCAAAAGTCGCGGGGATCGCCCAGGCCAGGCTGAAGATCGCCATATAACGTCCACGCATCTCTTCGGGGGCAAAATTGGCCGCCAAAGCCTGGCTGACTGGCATAATGATCATCTCGCCGATGGTAACGATCACGATTGCGCCCATAAACCAGATATACGTCCCGCTCAATGAAATAGTCCATTGAAAAAGAGGAAATGTGTAGCTGAATTTACCCAGGGGATCGAAACCAAACATCAGAAAACCTGCGCCATAAAAGAATGCCCCAAGTGCCATCATGGTGAAGGGGGCACGCCGTTTGATGCGCCGTGTTGTCCAGAATTGAAGCAAGATAACTGTTACTGCGCTGGTCGTCATCAAAAGACCGTAGCCCTGCGGTTCTATTTGGTGGGTATCGCGCAGATAAACCGAGAGGGAATTATACATTTGGAGATAAACCAGTCCCATCAGGATGGAAGCAGCAATGAAGGCCATATACGCCATATTGCGCATCACCAGAAAATATCCTTTGAACGTTTGGAGCATTGTTTCGGATATTGCTTCCAAGCTGGCTTCGGGTTTTGTTTCGCTGATCAGGAAGTAGAAAAGAATGGCCACCACTGAGCTGATGATGGCATCTGTGACGAAGAGCGCAAAATACGAGCGGTTGGCAACGAATCCACCGATAGTTGGCCCAATGATCCAGGCAAGATTACCAACGACACGCAATATACCAAATCCTTCAGCACGCTGTTTTTCGGGCAGGATATCGGCGATCATCGCTTGATGTGCGGGTCCGGCGATATGAGAGAGCAGTCCGACGAAAACCGCGAGAGGATAAAGTGCTGCAAGATCGTTTACCAATCCCAGTGAAAGTGTGCTGAGTGCGCTGGCTACAAGGCCAAAAATGATCAGATTACGACGACCAAATTTATCGGTCAATGCCCCCCCGATCATGTTGCCGACCATCCCAAAGGCGGCGAAAATACCCAATACAATTCCGGCCTGGGTCATGCCGACATCAAATTTCCAGGTGATATATAGGCTAAAGAAGGGGAAAAGAATTTTTCCGCCAACGCCATCGATGAACGAGACACCGACCACCAACCAGAATTTCGGGGAATATTCGTTATAGATAGATCGTAGAGATGTGAGCATATGAAATTCCTTGTAACAGAAAGGCAACCATAGCAGGTTTAGGCGTGTTTTTGAGGGGAAAATGGCGTCTATTGACAGGGTAATTCAACCCGGGAAGGTGCGGGTCCACCAAAGGCTTCGATCACGGGAATGCCATCCCAAATTGAGGGGATCGGCAGCTCCAGGGCATAAGCTAACGTCGCGGCGGTATCTGTCACGCTGATTGGGCGGGTTAATTCCATTGACTTTAGGCTTGCCCCAGATAACACCCAAGGCACGGTCATCGCGGCGGGGCTCCTGCCTCCATGCTTGAATTTAATATCGCCCCCATGATCGGCTGTGACGATGATGAGCGTGTCCTGGCGCAAGCCAGCCTCGTCCAGTGCAGCAAGAATCATCCCAATCGCCTCATCAGCACGAAAGGCGCCGATGATGTAATTGGGAGAAAGCCAGCCATATTCATGGCCGAGAATATCTACGAGAGGGAGGTGGATGAGCATCAGACCAAACCCCTCGGCGATGATAGGAGCCGCAGCCGCGGCAACAACGCTATCTCGGTCATTGACGAATTCAAAGATATCTATGCTCTCAGGGCGGGTAATTTGTTGAAGTTTTTCTTTACCAGCAACAATCACTGTTTTAAAACCGAAATCGTGAGCAATATCAAAAACAGAGGGTCCATTTGCATAGCCACGATTTGGAAGGTAATCATTCCAATACACGTCATGTTTATCTGGGCACATGCCAGTAAACATGGAGGCATGTGCGGGGAGTGTTGAGCTGGGATAGATGGTTTGTGCGGTGAGAGAGTAGGCTCCAGTTTCCATCAAAGCTTGTAGATTTGGCATCGGCGCCAGGGAGATCACATCTGGGCGGAGACCATCCACGGTGATGACGAGGACGCGTTTTGCGATTGGGCGAGGTGCAGTGGTTGCTGTGGGCGGGGGAGATGTAGATGTCGCGGTGGCAGGCTGAAATGGGGTCTGCGTTGCGGGCGGGCGAGTTGGAGGGAGAGTTGGTGTTTGAGTAGGTGTCGCGGCAAAGGGCAGGCAGGCGTTCAGGAGCAGAACGGCCGCCAATATCCCCACATGATATTTTTTCATTGAATTTCAGGCCACTCGATCTGTGTTGGTCCGGCATAGCCATGTTTTTCGGCAAAGTAAACCTGCCCATGGGAGATTTCGCTGCACCCTGCTTCATCAAAAACGATCAGTTCTTCGGTATATAGGCCGTATGGGCTGAATTTGAACTCGCCTTTTTCGCAGGCCCAGATTTCAGCGACATAGAGGGGGCTATTTGCATTTTCTTCGTCACCGGCGCGCAGGGTTTGGCCTATCCAGTGGATGGTGATTTGATCCCTTTCACGAGTAGCGGTGACCCCGCTGAGGGGTACGTAATAAGGCGATACTGGCAGGGGAGCCTGATCAGGATAAACTGGCTCAACTGTGAAAATATCGCCTTTGACTTCCATCAGCGAAGCCTTGACCCAGCAGGGATTATCACCGCCGATGGCCTGGAGCTGGATCCAATTGGCATCGTCGAGCCGCCCGATGACCTCGAGATTGCTTCCCTTTAAAAGACCATATTTGTAGAGATAAGGCCAGCCGGGGCCGTAGCGGCAGTTGGCCCGTTCCAATACTTCGGCACGTAGCACAGTGAAAGTGGGGGTGATTGTGGGCGAGGGTGTGAAGGTCGCAGTAGCAGTGGCTGTTGGGATAAGTGTGGCCGTAGAGGTTGGTTCAGGTGTGCTGGTTGGAACATCAGTCGGTGTTGTGGTTGGTGGGATAGGAGTCTCAATTGGCGCAGGGGAGGAGGGCAAATTGCAGGCGGTTAACACCAGAAGGATGATCAGGAAAAATAGCATATATTTCTTCATTGAATGAATATTATACAGTCTGAGAGGTGAAACTCAAAATTATGGAGGATTGAGACGACAAAATGTTAATAAAAGGTTAATGCAAGGAAATGAATAGTGGGGTACAATGCATTGCTTGATTAACAGAAGTTCTAAGGTAAAGAGTAACATCTTGATTTGGAACCCATGCTTGAACTAGCAATATATTCAAATGAAAGGAGTTTCAAATCATGTCTGAAAAAGAACAAGGTACCGTAAAATGGTTCAATGGTAGCAAAGGCTTTGGTTTCATTGAGCGTGCAGAAGGCGATGACGTCTTCGTACACTTCAGTGCAATCATTGGTGATGGTTACCGCAACCTGGAAGAAGGACAAGCTGTAGAGTTTACTGTTGCGCAAGGTGATAAAGGCCTGCAAGCAGAAAACGTTGTTGCCATCTAAAACAGTTTGCAATAAACCTTAAAGATAAAAGGGACTGCAATTATTGCAGTCCCTTTTTTATTTAATAGGACTTACGCAGTAAAAAGTGTTTTTTAGGCTCGAAGGGGATTTGCAGTCCCCGTGTTTATGAGAAATCGCTGGATTGCAAATCCAGCCAGAGCCTAAAATGC
>NZ_CEYOSI010000251.1:3684-4661 GCF_982879505.1 Candidatus Desulfolinea nitratireducens | reverse complement strand
ACATGCTGTAGTGCGAGTGCAAAAGCCAGTGTGGGACGTATTAAACAAGGGAAAACTTTTCATAGTATCCGGTCAGGAAATAAGATTATTTAAAGTTAAAATTGGATTTGAATTTGACATTCCTCATACTGAGATCGATAAGAATTACAGATTCTCGTTTGCAAAATGTTCAGCTTTTGTTTGGTCAAGGGATGATAAACAACCGGCCCCTTGGGTTTTTGATATATTTCCCAGAGAGTTATACGAAGGCGAACCTCAAAAAATATCTGTAAAATTTTCCCCGGAAATCACAGTAGATCAAATAGGTGCATCTATTGGTGAAATAGGAACAGAAATCGCATTAGGACAAATAGTTCCGACCGTGATTGGGTTTTTAGGACAAGATCAAAGAAAACCTCGATGGGAGATTCGCCCTAAAGATAAAATGCTTTTAGGTATTCACTATTTCTGGCTTGTTGTTGCGGTTCCAGTAGATTGCGAAAAGATACGGTTGGCATCACAAGTAGAAGCAAACTTAGAGAGAAATTTTGGCGTTTTTAAAATAGGACCGAGAAATAAATTGTGGAAAAATAGGCCCAGCATAGAGATTGGGTGAACCGCTTATCATTTCACCACATGTAGCATATATCTGTTAGAAAAAAACAGGTCATATAGTTGAATTACAAGTTGAACGCGAACGTGAGACGGAAGTATTGTTTTTTTTAACCATCTTCTCTGTTTTGACATATTATGGATGTCCACAGCATTGATGCTAGTTTTTCTTTTGGGTATTGGAGTAGCAATATTTTTACCCTACATAACAATTGAGAAATTAAGAAAAAACGACAAACTTGCTAATTGTACGTCTTCAAAGGTTTCGGACAGAATCTCATGGAGGCTCAATTAGTTTTTCGCCACACTTGTCCAATTGCCTTTGATGGCGAATATGTATATATCTGTATCTCATTTTTTCCATTAAGACATCACCGTTATAAGGT
>NZ_CEYOSI010000251.1:0-3674 GCF_982879505.1 Candidatus Desulfolinea nitratireducens | reverse complement strand
ACGGGTATAAATTTCGACCCCAAACGTAGGCGGCAACGTTGGCGGCAAACAAGAATCTTTTTGGAATGGATTTTTTCCGCCGTATTTGTAGATGAAAGTTAGAAGCCGTTGGTCGTTTTTTACCAGCGGTTTCTTCTTGTTTACGAGAGTGATTCTTAGTTTTCACCCTATATCTGTCCGATGGTCTTTGATGGATAAAAGGATTCCCCGTTCTATGCTCGACTGTATCAACATCCACATCAAAGTGTCACTTATCGGTTTTGAGAATTTTTCCGACAGTAGCCGGGGACGCTTCGCAGTCGTCGGATGAAATCCGTGCTTGGGTCGAGGCAGCATGTTCGCATCAATGCGCACACTTCGCCAGTCTCAACAACCGGGTAATGACCAATGCTGATATGCGCGTCGCCGAAGTTGTGGTCGTTTCGACATATCCCTTTGCTTGATATAATGCTCTCATGTCCGCGTCGCATCCAAAGATCAGTCTTTTTTTACTGGGCGCTCCCCGCTTGGAAGTGGAAGGGGAAGTTATCTCTCTGCCAACCCAAAAAGCGGAGGCGTTGCTGGCTTTTTTAGCCAACCATGAGACGCGGCATAGCCGTGAACGTTTGGCGACTTTTTTGTGGGGAAATACAAGCGATAAGCGAGCGCGTTCCAGTTTGCGAAATGCGCTTTACCTTTTGCGAGATGCACTTGGTGAGGATGTTTTTTTGCTGGAACGGCATTATGTTGCGCTTAAGTCTGACTTTGTTTGGGTGGATATTAAGGAAATGGATCGCATCGTTAATGAGGTGCATGTTGATATTCCCAAGCTCAGGGATACTCTGACATTGTGGCGGGCACCTTTTTTGGACGGCATCTCTTTCGCGGATTTGCACGCTTTTGATGAATGGCTCTCACATGAGCGTGAACGTAGTTTTCTGATCTATCGTGAGGGCTGGATGCGCCTAAGTAAGCTATTGCTCATGCAAGGGAAGCGGATACAGGCATTGGAAGCCGCGCGTCAATTGGTTTCGCTTGACCCACTTTCTGAAGAAGCACACCAGCACCTGTTTCGTTTGTATTTGATGCTTGGAGACCGCTCTGCCGCTCTGCAGGAATTTGCCAAGCTAAAAGCGCGCCTTTTTGACGAATTGAATATCGCACCAAGTGCAGAGAGCCTTGCTTTGCAAGATAAAGCCTTGCATATTGCAACCTGGATGCCAGATGAGCAGGAAAGTCTCTATTTGCTCGCGCAGGGCGCGCTTGTTGGGCGAAAAAATGAACTTAGACAGTTTTCTGAACATTGGCGTGCTGTTTTGCCTGTTGGACCAGCTCGCATGACGCTCTTGGGAGGCGAGCCAGGCATCGGGAAAACCAGCCTTCTTTCAGCATGGCAGGAAAACCTTGACAAACATCTTTTTCTGAGCGTGCGTGCCTTTGAGCCACAAAAGAATACCGCTTACGATCTGTGGATACAGTTATTGCGTACATCCTTTGAAAAGTTCGGAATGACAAAATTCTCCCTGTCCGATCGCTGGCTGAGTGAAATTGCCAGCATCCTGCCAGAAATTTATGTCCAACGCCCCGATCTGCCGCGTTCGCGCTATGATGATTCTGAGTTGGCGCGCGGGCGTTTAATGGAAGCCATCCACCAATGGACTATCGCCATCACAGCGCAGCACCCTCTCTGTATTTTTGTTGACGATCTCCAATGGGGCGATCAAGCCAGCTTGCAGGTTTTTGCCTATTTGCTGGAAAAAGGCGAAACCTTACCTCTCTTTATCGTTGGTACCCAGCGTACAAGCGAAATTAATCCAGTCTGGGAGATAACCGCAGAAGCCCTTCAGCAAAAGGGTCTATCACGATATATCGAACTCCAGCGTCTCTCCTTCGATGAAGTCAGCATCCTTCTCTCCACGCTTGCGTTTCAGCCCAAAGATCCCGTTGCCTTCCTTCAGCGTATCTATCAGGAAACGGCGGGCAACCCGCTTTTCGTCGTCGAGATGGCACAAGCCATCCACCATATAGACCTTGACCACACCCCCGAACTGCCCATTCCATCCACCATTCAGGGCGTCATCCGTACCCGTCTCAGCCGTCTTGCCAAAGAAACCCGCCAAATCCTTGCCCTCGCATCCCTACTTGTCCAGGATTTCTCTGCCGAATTTCTTCAAGCCACTGGTGATTTCCCTGACGCAACCATGACGCAAGCTCTTGAAGAAGCGCTAAAAGCGAACATCCTTGTCGAGCAAGTGGGCGGAAACTACCAGTTCAGCCATATCAAGATTGCCGATGTCCTTGCCGCCGACCTGCCACCTGAAAGCAAACAGAATTTCCACAAACAGATTGCCCAAACCCTCGAAAAACGCTCTGCCAACGAAGTCGAGCGAATTTCCTATCATTATGAAAAAGCAGACGAATTAACTCTTGCGGTGGAATATACGCTGCGCTCCGCTAAACGAGCCGTAGAGCTTTATATGGACGAAGATGCCCTAACGTGGTACGAACGTGCCCTCAACTTGCTTGCCCACCAAGATATTTCTCTCATCCCCAAAAAGGTGCGTGGTCTAATCCCCTTTGAACAGATTGACATCTCCGAGCATTTACCGCTCGATGTGCTGGGGCTGATCTACCGCCAACGTGGACTGATTTCCCAGCGCACGGGCAACTACCCCCAAGCCGAAGATGATTTCCAACTCGCCCTGGAACACGCCCAAACCCGTCAGCGCAGGGATGAGCAAGGGGCGGCGCATAACTTGCTCAGTTTCCTTGCCTATCTCCGCAGCGAATATCATCTCGTCGCCGACCATGCCCAACACACGCTCGACTTCGGCACAAAAGCAGATGTCCCCCAACTTCGCGCAGCGGGTTTGCGCAATCTGGGCATCGCTGCCTATCATACGCAGGATTTTGACCGTGCTCTATCGTTATATAAGGAAGCGCTAACTGTCTACGAAGGTGTTGGGGATAAAGTTGGCATCGCGACCTGCTATAACAACACGGGGTTTGCGCTGCGCACTTTACGCCGCTATGAAGAGGCGATCCTTTCCTTTAAAAAAGCCTTTGATCATTATGAAGCTGCTGGTCAAATGGAGGGTCAGGCTCTGATCCTTGCCAATATCGGCAGAACATATGCTTCACAAGGTGATACAGAAAAAGCGTTCGATCATCTCGACCGTGCCCATCAACTCAGCCGCGATATTCGCACAGACTGGATCACGGTTAAGGTTTGGCGCACAAAAGGCAGGGTCTTTGCTCAAAACAGGGTATGGGAGAAGGCGCTCGAAGCTGCGACCGAAGCGAAAGCCCTCGCTGAAACCCTCGGCAGCGACGAAGACCTCGGCGCGGTTTACCGTCTTTTGGGCAAAATCGCCGCTGCCTGGGAAGAAAGCAATCTCGGCGCGCCGGAAGCCTATTTCTCTCAAAGCATCGCTATTTTGGAGCGGGTCGGCGAACAATATGAGATCCAACGCAGCTTGGATAGTTTCGAACGCTATAAAATGTCCGGCGGGGAGTAGATCTCGTTTTTGCACTTACATAATTATTTGAACAATGAAAGTAACGCTCAACAGCGCAAAATCAGCACGGTCGGTTCATCGCCATGCAGTCTTCATATTTGCATAAAAATAAGATAAAAAATAACTAGCCACCTGACAGTTTTGCATCAACGGTAGGTACACATCGAAATGTTGAAT
>NZ_CEYOSI010000250.1:0-4662 GCF_982879505.1 Candidatus Desulfolinea nitratireducens | reverse complement strand
TTTAAAGCGCAATTTGAAAATTGCAATGGAACAAATATATCAAATATTGTTTTTTCTTTATATTTTTGGTGCAAACCTAATCCTATATGCATGGTATTCACCAATTGCAAGTGGCCCTCGATTTACATACAGTTTATACATTCCGTTTATATACACAATTTTCTTAATCATAAATAATTGCTTGAAAGAGTCTAAATGGACAGGTAATAACAATCAGTTGTTACTGAATATTCATCACTTATTCACTGGTGTTAATTTAACGGTTATAGGACTATTTTTATATGAAATTCTTTATCATATACCAGTCGTAATGAGTTCTGTATATTTCGGTAATTAAGTTTTTTTGTTAATTCTCATAAGTGTTGTGGGTTATGTTAAAATGCGCTGGTAATTATTTCAAATAAAACATATGATGGGGCGTAGCGGGCTATAGAAGGTGAATATGATGTTATGAGATCTCTAAACAGGAAATTATCTGACAATACAATACTCGTTATTGGAGTTGTCATTTTTATCCTTCTTCTCCTATTACCAGAATCTAATGATCCATGGCAGGCTGGTATTCGTTCACAGGAATGTGCCATGCTTTCACCGCTGCCTGCATTATCGTGCAAGCTGTCTATTGGGATTAGGATGAATGCTGATATTATGCGACAAGCATCACTAACTCTTAAGGGTAGAGGAGATCCCACGGATATCGCACAGGACATCGTTGGTTTTCGTGCTCTCGCCAATCGACAAGATCCTTATCCGATTTTGGGCCCTGCATATCGTTCCTTGGGATTAGAGTGGGTAGGTGAAGTTCGCAACGCAAGCACACATCCACCGATGGCTTTTCTTTTTGTTGCACCAATTGCGTTTTTGTCTTGGAATTGGGCTTCAGCCTTATGGGCCTGGTTAATGATCACTCTAGTTATCCTTTCATTTCGATGTTATGGGATATCATGGAAAGCTGCAATTGGGTTGACACCAATTGCCTTATTATGGCCTCCAGTTGCAACATCTCTTGGCCAACTGACTATCATCTGGTTATTTGCACTTTCAGCAGGATATTACTTTGAGCGAACAAAGCAATTTTGGAGTGGGATATTTATCGGTTTAGGAGCTATAACAAAATTCTTTCCAGGTGTTTTGATTATTAGCTTTCTTCTCAAGAGAAAATGGATTGCCCTGTTGGGTTTTGTTTCCACCTTTATATTATCAATAATTCTATTGTTGTTATTAGAACCAAGCTCAATATATCGATATTTTGAAGCAAGTCAGTCAACTTCGTCCATAGCCATGATATTACGGCTTGATAATGCATCCTTGCTCATCAACAGCTATCGATTTGGTGGATGGGTGGGAGTAACAATGGTTCTTTTCCTGTTCCTTTCGATTATTTGGACAAATCGAGACTATTTTTACGCTCCTCTTCTATATTCCTCACCAAGGTCGTGGGTATTGCTTTCGTTTTTCTCTGTAGCGTTACTTCCGATTTCCTGGGTTTTCTCTCTTGCCCCACTATTGCCGATTGTAATAATATTGATTACTCGAAAGAAACTTTCCACGCTGATAATTGGGGTATGTTGTATCGTAATTCCATTCATTTTTCCATCATATGGTACCGCGATACCCTCTGCGGTAGTAGTTCTATTGGTTGGGGTGGGTTTGCTATTTGACGGGTTACCTTTCAAGCTATTCACTGCTGTTTCCCTCCAAGACTTTAGGGGTAGTGCTTAAGTAACAAGTGATAACTTGGATAGATTGTATTGAACAATAAACAAACGGGTAACAAGATCGTGAAAAACTCTTTTTTGAGAAGGATAATGTTTTTCTTACGTAGCGATCATTCCATTGCCGTATAGGATTATTCCAACGCTTCCTGTATATTGTTTCGCCACTCTCATTACCAACACTCTGATGAGCATCTTCAAAAAACATTAGAATAAGCCCCTGGAACTCGCTGTATACTAGGCAGAGTTTGTACTTGGCTGGAATAGCTTGCTATAATTCTTTGCATGTGGCTTCCCTATATTATTCTGGCCCCTCAAAATCTTGGCATATATGATAATCTTTGGCTAACAGTCTCATTGTACTATCCTGCATTGGCAATCGTACTTTTAAATAAAGAACCAGGAAAGATGCTAAAGTCCAGGAACTGATATCAGCGGTCTGATCTGAATTTGGAGCTGATCCGGATCGCCGGGCTCATTAAATAAGCCTCCCACAGGATGCTACCAAAAGAATATTTATAAAGTTTGTGTAGGTAAAGGCGGTGAAATTAAAGCTATGAAATCTCTCAATCGGAAGTATTCTGAGAATATCATTCTGGGTATTGGGATTGTCATTTTATTCTTTCTTCTTCTACTGCCAGAATCCAGGGATCCATGGGAGGCTGATATTCAATCCCAGGAATGCGTTCTGCTTTCACCGCTGCCTGCCCTCTCCTGCAAACTGTATATTGGCCTCAGAGTGAATTACGATGTAATGCAGGGAGCATCTTTAGCCTTGAAAGGTAAAGCCGAACCTTCTGATATCGCACAGGATATCGTTGGTTTTCGTGCCCTCGTCAATCAACAGGATCCTTATCCAATTTTGGGACCTGAATATCGAAAATTAGGCTTGGAGGGGGAACTTGGAATAGCAAGTACACATCCACCGACGGCATTTTTATTTCTTGCGCCACTTGCTTTTTTGCCCTGGAGTTGGGCTTCAGCCTTATGGGCCTGGTTTATGTTAGCCCTGATTGTTCTTACATTTCGATATTATGGACTATCCTGGAAACTTGCGATTGGTCTGACGCCGATTGCCTTATTATGGCCTCCCGTAGCGACATCCCTTGGCCAGCTGACTGTCATCTGGTTATTTGCACTTGTTGCAGGATATTATTATGAGAAAAGACAGAATTTCTGGAGTGGAGTAATGATCGGTTTGGCAGCGATCACAAAATTTTTCCCGGGCATTCTGGTGCTCAGTTTTCTTCTAAAGAGAAAGTGGCTTGCCTTGCTGGGTTTTCTAGCTACCTTTTGGGCTTCCATAATAGCTCTGTTAATCCTACATCCCGGATCGATTCTTCGGTATATTGAAGTAAATCAGATAAATTCAAAAGACGTAATATTGCACCCCAATAACTTATCCTTACTGATCAATAGCTATCGCTTTGGTGGGTGGGTGGCAGTAGCCATGGTTCTTATTCTATTTCTCTCGATAATTTGGACAAATAGAAAATTCCTTTATGCCCCTCTCCTCTTTTCATCATCCAGATTGTGGATATTACTTTCCTATTTTTCCGTAGCCCTACTTCCCATTGCCTGGCCATACTCCCTTACTCCACTATTGCCGGTTGTAATCATGCTGATCTCCCAAAAGAAGCTGTCCGTGCTTACGATTGGGTTTTCTTGCCTCATAATTCCAATTATTTTCCCGTCGTTTGGCACAGCGATACCTTTTGCTGCTGTAATTCTTTTGATTGGGTTGGGTTTGTTAATTGATGGATTACCTTTTAAGATTTTCACGGCTGTCTCTCTTCAAGATTTTATACGTCCATCTCAGATCGAAAATGAATAGGTAGAGCACCCACAAGTTACAAACTTTAGGCAAAAATATATATTTTGTTGGAATAAAGTTACTATTCTCTCCGACTTTGAGGTTTAGCTTTTGGCAATTATGCCACTCAATAAATTTCTTGTATTGCTCCGACTTCACTATCGCTTTTCTTGACCTCTCTGCACCCCCATGATAAACTCAAATCTGTAATAAAAATACTCTCAATAGAAAAGGAGGCACGTGAATATGATTGATCTAAAGACCCTTGTTCCCCACCTATTTTCGCGCCTCGTGTCTGTTCCCTGAAATAGCAAATCTTCAGGCTCTGTTTACCATTTCTGCGGCCACGGGCGACCTCCCGTGGCTTTTTCTTATCTGGCATAAAAACGGCCATGGGTTGCATCCATGAGCCGTTTTCCATTTAACAAAAGAAAAGAGTATGACTGACTATACAGAAAAAATGAAAAAACACTCCCGTAAAGAACGTCTGCGGGATGCGCGCCGGAAAACTGGAAATAATAGATCAACCAAAAAACCTCGCCGTAAAGACTGGGGTTCAGATTATTCTGATGATTGGGATGGTGGGGACTATCTGATCGACGAACGGATTCTTCCACGAGGGGAGCATGAACGCCGCCGGAAACTCGAAGCTCTGGCCTTTGACGAATCACTCACGCAACCGGAAACTGCTCCCGTTGTGGATGCAGATTCAGCCATCACAGGGCTGGTCGTCGAGGTTAGCAGCGGCCTATGTCGAGTGGAAATCAACGATGAAACCCTCCTTTGCAGCTTGCGTGGCAACCTCAAGATTCAGGAAACTGGCTATTCAAATCTTGTTGCTGTAGGTGATCATGTCATCATCAGTCGAGATGGGAGTGAGAGCGGTGTGGTTGAATCTGTATTGCCGCGCCGAAGTGTTTTGGTCCGCCCTCATGGGAGGGTGCTGAGTCTGCGTCAGATCGTAGTTGCCAATGTGGACCAGATCCTGATCGTCGCCTCGTGGCGGGAACCGCATATCTGGCCTGAACTGCTCGACCGTTATTTGATCGCAGCGCAGCGTAATGACCTCGAAGCGATCATCTGCATCAACAAGATCGATCTGATCGAGGATCAAATGGCATTTGACGCCATCGT
>NZ_CEYOSI010000249.1:0-4792 GCF_982879505.1 Candidatus Desulfolinea nitratireducens | reverse complement strand
GGCAATAGCGAAGATTTTTTTTCGAAAAAGCGATCAATATTGGATTGTAAAAGATGACGATAATCGCGCTGCTACATTTAAGGAGGAGATTATGCGTATTTCTGAAGCTGACTTAATTTTGCCAGCACTATTTGTAATTTCTGAAAACCCAGGAATAACAACATCGATCTTATTACAAAAACTAAATCAGATTCTAAAACCAACGGGAGAAGATGCTGAGATACTCAGTGGGCGTTCGGACACAAAATTTTCTCAGATAGTTCGAAATATAAGATCGCATAAAACTTTAGAAAATATGGAGTATGTAACATATTCTTCTGGAGAAAGTCGTCGAACGGGAGGAAATTTCAACATAACCGCAAAAGGCCAAGTGTTTTTAGATAATAATCAAGAAATTGTTGACAATCTTCTTTTGCACGGATTTCCTTATGACAGTGTTGTAGGCACCATACAAAAGATAGCAGAAGCCAAAACTAAAGGAAAGCAAATAAAAATAGTTGATGAGAATTTAGTTATTCGAGAAGGTCGACAACGACAAAGAAAATCTATTGCATATGAGCGATCAGATGATGTCCGAAAAGCTGCTGTTGACTATTATCGCCTTGAAAATGGCCAAATAGTTTGTGATATATGTGGTTTTAACTTTCTTGATGTTTATGGGGAGAGGGGAAGAGATTATATTGAAATCCATCATGAAAAACCTCTTTCAGAGACTGAGGGTGAAAAAAGAATTGCTTTCTTGAAAGAAGCAGTTCAGAGCGTAAAACCAGTATGCGCAAATTGCCATAAGATGATACATAGAAAAAGGGATGATATGTTATCAATAGCTGATATGAAATTACTCATCAGCAATCAGAAGTCCGAATAACATAGAAATAACTTAGCTACATTTATTATTGACGGTTTGCTGACTTGCAGAAGAAGTACCACTTTCGATATAGGGGGAGAGTGTATAACAGGATCTTTTTCATAAATAGCTAAATCACAAGATTCAAACTGAGATAAAAAGTTATATGCAAAATCGAATATTCTCTGGTAACATATATGCGACAATATTTATAATAATTATCACAAATATTGTTGGCGTGTATTGGTAGATAATTTTTACTGTTTGCGTCATTAAAATTATTATTTGTATAGAAAAAGGAGATTGTGATGAATGTTTTACTATGGGTTTTACAAGTTCTGTTTGGCGTATATTTTGTTGCGATTGGCGTGAGCCATTTTATTGTTCCGCCGGGTCTGCCAGCGATGATGGGCTGGATGTATGAGCTTTCCCCCGCTCTCCACTGGTTCAGTGGGACAGCAGAAATTTTGGGCGGTTTAGGCTTGATCCTGCCCGGACTAACCAAAATTCAGACAAGGCTGACCCCTTTGGCCGGGGCGGGACTTGTCCTCGTAATGCTTGGCGCACTGACCTGGCATTTTCAACGCGGAGAGACGCAGAATATTATGTTCAATGTTGTCCTGGCGCTCTTTGTTGGATTTATCGCTTATGGACGTTGGAAACTCAGCCCCCTGGTAGATAAGGCTGCAAGCTAGTTGAAAGAAATTCACGTGAAGTGCTTTGCTTTAATTTCTTAAAGATCATCGCCCCTTCCTGTCTGGAAGGGGCGATGATTATTTTATTGGGGTGAGGCGCAATTAACCCTGGAGGTAGCAATGAATTCTGAAAACCCTAAAATTACACCTTTATTACGGACCTTTACCCTGATCGAAACTTTAGTCCTTATAGGCGCAGGTTTCGGTTTATTCTTTTTCCCAAATATTGTCCGGCCGCTATGGCCCTGGCAGATCGCTCCCTTCAATACGCTATTTCTGGGTGCAATTTATTTAGGAGCCATGGTATCGGTTGGCTATATGTTCCTTTCAGGCCGCTGGTCGCCGACCCGTCCTGTGTTGAGAGCCATCTTTACCTTCACATTCATTGTTCTTATTGTTTCGCTGTTCACCAGCAGTCAGTTTGATTTCACGTATTGGCCGGTCTGGGGTTGGTTTGTAATCTATATTTCCCTTCCACTTAGCGCTGGCTACCATTTGTGGTTATACAGGTCTATGCCTGCAAGCCATTTGAATCCGGTACCAGCAAAATGGGGAGCCATCCTGCGCATCGCGGGTATCCTGATCGGCCTGTATGGACTCGGTTTGTTAGTTCTGCCAAATATTTTCGGTGACACCTTTCCCTGGACATTGGATGTTTTTCACAGCCAACTATATAGTGCAATGTTTTTTACTGGCAGCGTAATGATGTTTTCCATAGCTAAATCAGCTACCCCGGCCGAGTTTGTTGCCACCGGATTGACTGTAGCGACGTTTAGTATTTTTTCAATATTGGGATTGTTTATTGTCGATGCTCAAGTACAGCTAACCGACTGGGATGCACCAAATACATTGGCCTGGCTGGGATCATTGGCTGTTCTGGGAGTGCTGGGAATAAGCATGATTGTGGCTGGATCAAGACAGATTCCGCATGAGATGGGTAACAGGTAAATTGTTGAAAAAGCTGTGCAATTAACGACAGGACTTACGCAAAATACCTTTTTTCTCGCTGCAATGCTCTGCGTTGTAGCTTGTCTACAATACCCCAACGCGGAGCATTGGGACTAGGACTATAAAAATGCGTAAGCCCTAAACGAATTACTTTTTGTAATTTAATAAAAAACGGACTTCGCAAGAAGTCCGTTTTGCTATCATTCATTCAATCTAGTCTGCCAGGGTGCTGGTATCCCCAACCTCCTCGCCGAGGGCCTGTGCTTTGAGCAGGCGGCGCATGATCTTGCCGCTGCGTGTTTTCGGCAAACTATCTACGAAGGTGATCGATTCCGGTTTGGCGATGGGACCCAACTCCTTGCCGACATGTTTTTGCAGGGCGGCTGCCAGATCATCGTTGCCGGTTTGGCCCTCGTTCAGGATCACATAGGCATGGATGGCGTTCCCTTTAATTTCGTGTGGCAGGCCGATCACAGCTGCTTCAGCCGCGCTGGGGTGGCTGACAATGGCACTCTCCACCTCGGCTGTCCCTAAACGGTAGCCACTGACCTTAAGGACGTCATCCATCCGACCGATGACCCAGATGTAGCCATCCTTATCGATGCGGGCGGAATCTCCGGTCTGGTACATTGTCCCGAATTTTCCCCAATATTGTTCTTTATAGCGTTCATCATCCCCATAGATGGTGCGCAACATGCTTGGCCACGGGCGTTTGAGCACCAGATAGCCCTCTTCGCCAGCCGGGACGGGCTTGCCATCATCATCCACAACTTCGGCTTCATGCCCGAAGAAAGGTTTGGTGGCCGAGCCAGGCTTGAGCGGAGTGATCGGCAGCGGCGTGATCACAAATCCGCCCGTTTCGGTTTGCCACCAGGTATCCATGATCGGGCATTTTTCCTTGCCGATGACCGTGTAATACCACTTCCACGCTTCGGGATTGATCGGCTCACCAACACTACCCAAAAGCCGCAAACTGGAAAGATCGAAGCGATTTGGCCAGGAATCACCAAAGCGCATCAGGCCGCGGATGGCGGTTGGCGCGGTATAGAGGATCGTGATCCCGTATTTCTCGACCATCTTCCACCAGCGATTGGGATAAGGAAAGGTCGGGGCGCCCTCGTACATAAAACTGGTTGCGCCTGCGATGAGCGGGGAATAGACGATATAGCTATGTCCGGTAATCCAGCCCGGATCGGCGGCGCACCACCAGCGGTCGGTATCTTTGATATCAAAAACGGATTTGAGGGTGGTATGCGTATAAACTTGATAGCCGCCGTGTGTATGGACGATGCCCTTCGGTTGCCCGGTTGTACCGGAGGTGTAGAGAATAAAGAGCAGATCTTCAGCATCCATTTCCACGGTCTCACATTTGGGGCTGGCAATCGGCAGTTCCAATAGATCGTGATACCAATAATCGCGCCCCTGTTCCATATAAACATCCTGCTCGGTTCGCTTGACGACGATGCAATGCTCGATCGTTGCCTGGCGAGCCATGGCTTCGTCAGAAATATCTTTTAATTCGATGATATTTCCCCTGAGCCAGGCGCCATCAGCGGTGACGAGAACCTTGCTTTGTGCAGCTTCGATCCGTGATGCGAGCGCTTCCACGCTGAAACCGCCATAGACCACACTATGCGCCGCGCCGATTTTGGCACAGGCCAGCATCGCAAAAACCTGCTCCGGAATGCGGGGCATATAGATAGTGACAATATCGCCTTTTTGTACGCCCATGCTTTTGAGGATATTTGCCATTTTGCAAACCTCGCGGTCCAGGGCATGATACGAGAAGGTGCGTACATCGCCCGGCTCGCCTTCCCAGATCAGCGCGAGTTGATTGCGCTTGGCGTTGGTCAGATGGCGGTCAATCGCGTTGTGGACAATATTTGTTTTTGCCCCTGTAAACCATTTGAAGAATGGGGGGTTGCTGTCGTCAAGGACCTTATCCCATTTCTGATACCACTCCAGTTCACTGGCCCGATCTGCCCAGAAAGATTCGGGGTCTTCAATGGATTGCTTGTACCAGGCATCGTAATCCTGCACATTGGCATTCTTGATAACCTCTTCGGACGGGAAGTAAACTTCGCCTTCAAAATTTTTTTTGGCAGACATAAAATCTCCTCTGGTGAACCTGAACAGAACGAAATATGAGCGATGAAATATTCTATTGTATAAAAATGGGGACGCAAAGCGTTGCCCTATTATACAGGACAAAACACAGCAGCTTTGTAAAAGTTATTCTCACAGTTTCGGTATCATCTCAATAATTTGGGGTAGATGAAAAAGACCAACCCAAATTGAGTTC
>NZ_CEYOSI010000248.1:0-4808 GCF_982879505.1 Candidatus Desulfolinea nitratireducens | reverse complement strand
TGAATCATTTAAACCAATAACGGGCGCGCCATTTTTCATCGCCATATCCATCAGCTTGACGATCTTTTCTGCGTGAACTTCCCCCAGGCTGCCTCCTAAAACAGTGAAATCCTGAGAAAAAACGTACACCAGCCTTTCGTCAATCGTCCCCCACCCTGTGACCACACTATCTGCCATAAATTTTTTCTCGTCCAAACCAAAATCAGATGTACGGTGGACAACAAACGGGTCAAGCTCGCGGAACGACCCTTTATCAAGCAGGAGGTCCAGGCGTTCACGAGCAGTTAGCCGGCCCTTTTTGTGTTGAACCTCAATGCGAGCATTGCCGCCCCCAACACGGGTTTGGGCTTTCATCTCTCGTAGATGTTGAATTTTCGGATTATCGGTCATTGCACTCTCTTTGTCTGAAAATATTTTCGACTGCCGGGAAGAATCAATATAATAGCAGTTGAAGTCAGGAAAAAAATAGTAACGCTCAAGGAAAAAGAAAGGTTCTTGCGCGCTACCTCAGAATGATAGATCAATTGATCAATCCAATAATAGGTACTATATAAAATTGCCATACTCAATGCAATCTGACGTGCCCACCTCGAGCCAAACCAGAGGCCTAGGAAAACGATCAGCCAACCAAGTGCCCATATCAGCCCTGTGACAGCGATATAGATGGGTCCAGGGCGTTCCATGAAGCTAACGATCCTATCCCATTCAGCAACGGCAGACCCAAAGCGGACTGCATTGAACATCGTAAGGATTAACACGCCCCATGCAAGCAAGGTTACGGGAATTGGGCGACGTATCTCGTCATTTTTCATCATATCGAGAAACCAGAAGGCCCGCAGAAATCAACGGAGGGAGTAAAATGAGTAGCCCCCACATCAGGGGAGGAAAAAAATCCAGGTGTAAAGGAGCGGAAAGAAAGATCACGCCAAACAACCCAGTCAACGCACCGAGAAAAGCCCGGGAAAATGCACTGGGCGGGTGTGGCCTAAAATGGAGCATAAATGCTCCCGCCCCCACGCCAAGACCATAGCCATAGATCAGGCCTGACAAAAGGTTAGGAATTTCGCTCCATCCTGTAGGATCATTATTGCGGGCTGAGAGAATACCAATTGAGCCACCAATTAACGCTCCAAGAAGACCGCCCAGAAAGCTGTAGAGAACTGTTTTTCCATACCGTGCCACTATTATTTTTGGCATCATTATTGAATACGAATCAGTCGCGAATATGTACGCGCAATTATTTCTTCACGCAGGGCCACCAATTCCGGGAATTGATAAAAGAATAATATTTTGTCCTCTGCAATTGTGTTTCCAGCCGGTTTTGACGAAATAATGAAAAAAGCCCACGATTCCGCGATATCTTCCTCGGGATTTGTGACCGCATAATCCGTTAGAAACTCATCCTCATAGTCAAAATAAAAATCATCCAATGCATCATAATATTGATCGTCATCTTCAATATATTGAATCTCAGACCATTCATCGAAAATTTCTTCCCAAAATTCTAGGTAAAATTCGTAAAGATAAGCCGATCTCTTGGCACAACCTTCTCCGGGGAAATAGGTCGAGCAACTATCTTCGGCATCAGAATAAGCATCCTCGTCATCAGGGTTGTAGTATAGATACTCATCAATATCCACTTGACCGCCCCCAAGGGTAAGTAAGTGACCGTATTCATGGATCAGGGTAAAAGTCAATTCCTGAAGATCGTCCGTATCAGCAATATCAACACTCAGCATCCACAGCACCGGGTCCTCAGGTGATTGTTCCACTGCGGCCAATGTCCCACCCAGGCCATCTGTCATAATAATATAATTTGTCAACAAGCTGCGCGATTCAGCCGGGATCATGCCAGTGTAATAATCCCAAATAAATTCCTGTGTTTGGCTATCATCCTGAAAAGATTCCAGATCACTGCTGACATCAAAATAATCTGGCGAATAAATATCATCACCATCTATTGTGTAAGTCACCAGGACAACCTCGTTATCAAGTAATTCTTCGTTATCATCACCACCAGATTCTATTACACCCTCCATCAGGGCAATGAAATGCGGCGTGGCGCTGCCATCATTGCGATAACAAAGGCCTTCGCCAGGATGATAAGACTCGCCTTCCAGGCACGCTTCCATCTGTCCTTCTGCATTGAATAGGTCCGGATCTTCCTCTGGTTGGATGGATGTCCGCGGCTCGCTCTCCGGGAAACTTGGTTCCGGCATATCATCGTCGGGGGAGCCCAGCACTGTGCTACAGGCAAGCGTGGCGGCTGCCAATGTCATTATAATAACTTTAAGTTGCCAGGGCGTTTTTTTCACTTCAATACCTCTACTATTTACGGCACGGGAACTATTGGCGGCTTTTCAGGACGAAAAGCTGTTCCTCCACATTTCCAATTCCAATCAGCAATAATAATATTTTCTACACGTTCATTCGGCGTAACTTCAACCACCCTGAGCGGTTGCCCGCATGATGGGTTTTGACCTGTATACCCAGCAGTAACATAGGGTTCTCCACCAACACCTCGTGCGTACGCAACCACCTCATACCGTCCTGGCGGGATGGTCATCTGATAGTTTGGATGCCCGGTCAACAATGTTTGGATATACCAATAGGTGCTATCATCAAGATTGAAAAAGGTTACCACAACGGGCATACCCTGGGGATTGGAAACCGGATCGGTTAAATAAGGCGGCGACGTGCTCATATCTACCTTGCCGGAAATCACCCCTGGTGTTTTATCTGTCAATTCTGGCGTAGAAGTGGGGACAACCATTGGTGCTGGCAGTGCCTGTGGATCTCTACTGATATGGGGGCGAATGAGCAAGAACCAGTTATTTTTAGCTGAGCCTTTTTCACGCATAACAAGCATCAATTCAACTGTTTGGCCAGCAAGGGAACTTAGATCAACTGACAGCTCCTCTAGACTATCTCCGGCCTGATGCGTCCAGGACCAATCGGTATCTGTGTAGTTACCGTTCTGGTCGAAGTATTCCAATGCTAACTCCGCATTACAAGAAGAATCTCCGTGGCATGCGAGAGTCGCTTGAAAGAAATCTCCAGGATAAATTGTCAATGGAGGATAGCGACCAAAAAGCCCAATACCATTTCCATCTCCCTGGCCGGGGAGCATGGAAATCAATGGGGCTTCTACAGATACCATCCCTTCGGCAACAGCATGGTCAGAATATTCGACATAGCCTCGCTCTATTTCATCCAGATGTCCCGGGCACGGAAGGTGATAGGCATTGTTTGACCATTTTGCGCTACATGTCAGGGCGACGAAATCGAGTGCAACCGTTTCAGGAGCTGGCAGTGAAAATGCTATTGGTGTCGGCGTCGGAGCTATCTCTGTTGGAGTGGGGGCTGATGTATTTGCAGGCAGAGGTACTATTGTCGCACTGGGCTCGACGGCCGGGGGCATATTACATGAGGGTAAAAATATGATCGTGAATATAAAAACGCTCAAATGAAAATAAACTCTTCTTCTCAACCTGTTTTCTCCTAAGGTAAAGTTTTTTTTATCCGGAAAAACTCGATCACCGCTTTTTTATTGTATTCAGCTATCGGCTCTCCCAATCGTCCTTCAAATTCGCCTCTATAAGGAATATCTTCCAGTAAGACTGGATTTACAAACACATAATCCAGTCCCATCTCGGACAGAAAATCCCCACCTCGTCCTGACTTGTGGGCCTGAAAGTATTCATAACTATTGATTAATCCATCCATATTAACGATAGTGCGATCAGCGATAAAGTAGCCCAGATTTCCACCACCAGTCATCCCGATCAGAGAACCAGATTCTGTGTTTTCTTCAACTACTGCAAGGATTTCCATATATTGATGTCCACTGTGTTCAACACCATAAGGCATCAGATTTGCGGTTCGGAGATAGAAAATTCGCCCCCAAAGAATGATCAATAGAACGGCCCCAACCCAAGATATGTAATGGATTAAGGGATGAATCTGACGAATGGCTCGGAAAAATATATCAAGCAGAAGGGCTGCAAGTAATAAGGTAAAAATGATCTGGCTAACCCAGTACCATTCTTTGGCAGCAGAGTAGCCCATCGCATTATAAGAGAGGACCTGGACCACCGATCCAACAAATAATGGAAGCAGTCCAAATTTCACGCTCGCTCGAATTGTCCGCCCGGAATTTATGATTAATATAATCAGAATGGCGATGACTAATATGAGATATAACTGCCAGTAAGCGGCATCTTTATCTGAGAATCCCACCAAACGAACAAGAGTATCCCTTACCCCTGCAACAAATTTTGTCGCTAATCCCCAGGCATTGAAATCAGAATTAGCGCTTGTATCAAGCCCGAAGAAAGTATAAATCCGCTTGGCAGGGCCACCGTATACGCGCCCAGACAAGCTGCCCCACCATCGTTTGATCTGTCCGCTAACGGGAGAGGAAACACCAAAGACCAGCTTGTTGAAGAGCATGTAGATAGCCAATGCTCCCCCCACAATGCCATAATAAACAGTCCCCTCGGTGAGCCATGCCTTCCAGTTTTCCCGAAAAAGCTGTACTGGCGAAAGAGAATTTCGTTTTTCTTTTCCTGAAAGGTAACGAACACAATAACGGGTAAACCCTACCCAGAGGAGGAGAATACCCCAGTAAAGAAGCATTACACTGCGAGGAATACTCTCAATTAGGTTTAGCTTTCCAAGAACAAAGAATAAGGCAAAAATAATACCGGTTGAAAATGAAACGGCAAGCACAATCCGCTTTAGCAAAGTTTTATTATCTACACCTTGGGGATGTTGGTACAACCCTGAGAAATAATTAATTGGCAATA
>NZ_CEYOSI010000247.1:2956-4811 GCF_982879505.1 Candidatus Desulfolinea nitratireducens | reverse complement strand
AAGTCGCGTGGAGAACGGCGATTGACAGCTTCATTTTCGTTATGCCAATTAATTGTTGAAAGTGTGCCAGGGATAGGGGCAGAAACGGTCACAGCCTTTTCCACCTTTACAGGCAAAACCCGATATTCAGTCCCTCCGCCATAAGCATCAAAAGGCAGGCTGACCAAATTCCGTTCGCTGCCGATCTCGTCTTTGCTGAAATCCACCCATAATTCCACACGCTGTGCTGGCGCGAGGGTGATATAGTCGCGTTTTACGGGCTTTTCCAACAAGCCACCGTCTGTGCCCAACACGGTCAGCGGCGTACCGTCATCCCAGGCCAATTTGTAGATACGAGAGTTTGATCCATTCAGAAAACGCAGACGATAGGGGCGCGTCTCAACCGACAGGCTAAAATCTGCCTGCCCATTGACCAGAAGCTGGTCTCCCAAAAAGCCCATCATCTGGTCCATCATTCCGCTGCCACCATAGACCAGTTGGTTATTATTATCAAAGATACGATCCTGAAGCACAATCGGTAAATCGTAATCACCAGATGGCAGCCCCAAACTGCTTTCCTCGTCATCGCTGATCAGAAAAAGCCCAGCCAAACCTGCGTACGCTTGCGGTCCCGTCCGACCGTGCGGATGCGGATGATACCAATACGTTCCAGCGCGATCAAGCACCGTAAAATCGTAAATATATGTTTCGCCGGGCTCAATTGCCAAACGGGGATGCCCATCCGCTTCGACGGGGACATGCAAGCCATGCCAGTGGACGATGGATGATTCGCGCAGCTCATTGGTGAAATGGATGCGGATTTTTTGTCCCTTTTTGACATTAAAGATCGGACCCAAATAACTGTTCGGGACGATTTGCAGCGCATCGGCGGGACCGCTCATGACCTCACCCTGATACCGCCATACGCGCGTTGCCTTGCCCGAAAGGATTTGCGCCTCCCCTTCGACGGCTTTCAGCGCGATTTCAACATCCACCCCGCCCGAAGCGCGGCCAGCCGTGCTCGCTGACGGAATAGCCGTCGGCGGAAATGCGGTTTCGGTCAACGCCTTTGGCGCGCAAGCGCTCAAGAGAGCTGCCCCGCCACTTATCCCTAAAAGACGCAAGAAATCGCGCCTTGAAATTTCCTTTGAAGTCATTCTATTACCTCTGTGGTTTGATTAATGAAATATGCATAACTGCACTTTCATGTTCATACTATAAAAAGAACTTGTGAGAAAGAAGTGTAGGTTTCGTAAAGAGTTTGTGTAGATAATGTGGCTATTATAGAAAATCCTCACATATCCCACCTGCGTGATCCCTCGCATAGGTTCCCAGGCATATTAACCTGATCGCAAAACAAAAAAGACACGATCTTTCTAAAGCGCTCGTGTCTTTTTTGTTTCAGCGTTCTTTTACCATTCAATGCTATTTGCCCAGTGCAATATCTATATTTTCGTGCAAACTTTCGCTAGATTGTTCACCCAAACCTTGCCAAAGAACTTCACCCTCTGGATTTAACAATACAAAAGATGGATGTCCTTGAAGGCTGTAATATTGAAATGCAGATTTTCCATCAGGTAAATTTGCGTTAAGACGTCGAACGTCAATCTCACTTCCATAAATATCTTCAAGCCCATTCACGACAGGCTCCATTGCTGCTCAAGGAGCTCAACCATCGGTGAAGAAAAACAGAAAAGTTAAGCGATCCGGGGCAGGTGTAATTAATGCCTTGTTTTGGCTCCCACAAGCACTTAGCGCCAAGACTAAAAATCCAAGAAATAAAATCATGAATCGTGAACGCATCAAAAAAATCCTTTCAGTTTATATATCTTCCAAATAATCTTATCCGGATTGCCCTGGAATCCCAAGAGCCATT
>NZ_CEYOSI010000247.1:0-2946 GCF_982879505.1 Candidatus Desulfolinea nitratireducens | reverse complement strand
TTTATAGGCAAAATCGCCTATGGGGTCTAAAAATCTGAGTTTGAGAACTCAGTCAGTTTATCTTTAGCGGCAGGGATACGGCCAGGCGTGTCCCCTCGTTTGGTTCTGAGTAAATTTCTAATACGGCGTTGAGTAATTCCGCTCGCTCATATAGTCCCAACAACCCAAAGTGGCCGTGGGGGGCGAACTCTGCCGGGCTTTTGGGAACTTCGAATCCAGATCCGTTGTCAGAGATAGTCAATATGACCCGCTCAGGTGCAAACTCAATTTGCACGGTGGCCTGTGTAGCCTGTGCGTGACGCTGGATATTACTCAAACCCTCCTGCGTCATGCGGTAGAGTGCCAATTCCGCATCAGGAGGCAAACGAAGTTCACGACCCAGCCGCCGAAACGTGATCGGTATTGCGGAAGAATCCTGTGTTTCGCGGGCCAGCATATCCAGCGCGGCGACCAGGCCCAAATCTTCGAGATAAAGCGGACGCAGGGCACGTGTCAGACGGCGCAGATCCTGTATCGTCTCCTCGGTCATTTTCTGGATTTCATCCAACTGATCCACTGTGCGACCCTCATCAATATTCATCTGGGCCAATTGCACACGCTGATTAAGAGCGATCAATGACTGGATGGTCTCATCGTGCAGTTCCCGCGCCAAGCGGCGACGTTCATCCTCCTGTCCTGTTGTGATAGCACCGATATAACCTCGTAAACTTTTTTGAGAGGCCTGTACCTTCCGCGCCAGATAAATAAGCGCATTTTGCAGGCGATTAATTTCAGCAATACCACCTACAGAAGCTTCGATGCTATTAAAATCACCCCAGGCCAATTCACGCGCACGCCCTTCCAAATTTTGCAAGGGCTGTACAATTTGACCGGCCCCAAACCACAAAGCAACAAGGGAGAGCAAAAGGATGGGGATGAGAATCAGTGGGGCAAATAAGGTTGTGTTGAGGAGTGGTGTTGTCACGGTTTCCCAGGTTTCCACAATGATCAAGGCCCAGCCTACGGGCGCAACCCCGCTATACGCGATCACTTTTTCGCCATCCTCGGCGGGAATATAGATCGCACCGCTTTCGGTTTGCAATGCAGCGCTAACGCCTGGATGAGCAAGGGGGTCGGTGAGCGGTACATCATCCTGCAGGCTATACAAAACCTGCCCATCAGGAGAAATCAAAAAAACCTCGCCTTGCGCTGCTACTTCAAAAAGTTGGGTTAGAGTGCCCTCTGCCAACATGGATGGAAATAATGCCCCCACGACAATCGGGTCACCAGGGTGGGCGACCGCTGTCAGGAGGACAATCGGCTTGTTACCATTAAAAGAAGGAATGACCGATGAAAAGCGCGGCTCCTCTGTAGCCAGCTTGAGGGTTTCGTTCAGCACAATTCGAAAAGCGTCTGCATTTTTTGTCCACAAAGAATCGTCCCCGGCAGATTCGAGTAATACCCCTTCAGGGGAGAAAAAGGCAAGCCCGGCGTCAAAATACGGCAGGAGGAAATTGGAGGATAGAAGAATATCGTTGAGAGGATGCCCGTCTGCAGCCCGCAATGACAGGCCACGCACGGCTGCGGCTCGATGACTCAGTTTTTCTGTAAGCGCACTGGCAGCAGTTCGCGCTGCCCGTTCATCACGCTCGCCAACCAGAGTCCGCATTGCGCGTTGGTGCAATGCCATACTGCCCAGGGTGGCGAGCAACAGTAGTGCAACCAGGGGCAGGACGACCCATGCGAAAAGCTGTAAGGTCAGGCCGCGCCAGCGCAAACCGGGAAGAGGAATTGGATTTGAATTTGGCATTTTATATTAAGAAGGTCGCCCAGCAATGACGTTCTCATTTATTCTGAAAGCCATTATCCCAGATCAGGAGATAACCAACTCAGTGATACCGCGCGCATCACTGCTTCTGTCCGGCTGGAAACCTGGAGTTTATTAAATATATGTGCCAGATGTCCCTGCACGGTGCGATCGCTGATCCTCAACTGAGCGCCGATAGCTTTGTTGGTGTAGCCTTTCCCCACCAGGACCAGCACTTCCATCTCTCTATTCGTGAGCTCATCCACAGGTGGAGTATCCTTGATCGCTGTCATTTGAGCCATCATTTTGCTGAGAATACTGGCGTCTAACGCTGAACTTCCGGCATGGACATCCCGTACTGCGCGAATTATCTCACGAGGAGCAGCAGTTTTTAGTACATAACCGTTTGCACCTGCCTGTAAAACAGCCGTAATATAAGGGGCATCATCGTAGGCGGTCAGAATTAGGATGCCAATCTCCAGTTGATTCGCGCGTACCCAGCGAGTAACTTCAATCCCGGTCGCTTTTGGCATCTGGATATCCAATACCGCGACATCCGGGAGATGCTCGGCAATCAGTATTTTTGCCATTTCTCCATCGTCTGCTTCGGCGACAATTTGTATATCCTCAGCTTGCTCTAAAAACTGGCGGATGCCGGCTCGTACAACAGCATGGTCATCAGCCAGCAAAACCCGGATGGGGGAAAATGAAGTTGTCATAGGGTGATTTTACTATAAGACATCATTCATAAAAGCTGTTTTGTGTGAAAGATATCCACCATTGAAACTCACGCTCTTCTGCTCCCCATGATGATTTGATGAAGGTCAATACTTTGTGCATCTCATCATCACTCAAGATTTCGGCAAATGAGGGCATATTCCCGTTTTCAGGTTGACCTCCCTCGGAAATGATCTTGAGCAATAGCGCGTCAGGATGGTGCCAGGTATGACCGCCGCTATCATGCGGTGGCGGAAGCAATGTGCCATCTGGTTGGGATATTTTCCAACCAGAGACCCCTTCCAGTTCTGTGCCGTGGCAAGAGGCGCATTTTTGACTGTAGATTTCCCGACCCTGGGAAAGGTCTCCTGCGTCCAGTATTGGAACAGGTGGAACAGTTATTCCATTAATTGTTACCCTATCATCAAGATTAGCCTGCCAAT
>NZ_CEYOSI010000246.1:0-4887 GCF_982879505.1 Candidatus Desulfolinea nitratireducens | reverse complement strand
TAAATAGATGAGTAAAGGAACGAGACTTTCTTGCTAAGCGAGCGAGATAATGGCGCAACTCAGCATTATCTCTTCAACTGAATAGGTTTCGCTTTTGTTCGGCATCGGATAATGGATCGTAGGCCAATAAAGCACCGTTTGGTACCCAGAGTGGAGATCGCTATAGTAAGAACTCCCTTGTTTTGAATGATGGAGAACATCTTGGAAGATCCTTTCGCTGTAATAGCGTTTTTGCTTTTTTTCGGGCGTTCAATCGCTTGTTCGCTAACATCCACAAGAACAATTTCTGTGAGTGTATTGCTTGGCTGGATCACTTTCTTGCCTGGCAAACGAAACTCTCCTGAACATATCAGTGCATCTTTGACCTTGTTAATCGTGCGGCATACAGTTGCTTCACTGATGCCACAGGAATCAGCAATGTGAAATTGGGTCCGATATTCTCGCCAGTACATCAAGGTCATTAGCAGTTGATCCGCCCGGCTCAACTTTGGTGGACGACCGAAGTTTGGGCGTTCTTTTTCAAGAACAGCTAGCATCTTTGCAAAAGTTTTTGGCAGAACACCTGTCAGCCGTTTAAAGTCTGTATCTTTCCATGTTATTATATCTTCATATCTCATATGCCTATTATGGCACACTTATGCAAGAGGTCTATTATACGGAATCTGAAAAAAAGTATATAAATCTTTAAGTGATTTGAATTCTCATGATTTGCGATCCCCTTTTTATCGTATAATTTATTCAGTCTACATTAGCAACCTTTCCGGGAGGGAAATGGTCAATGTTATTATTTCACTCATTAAAAACACATCCCAATGATAGATAAAGAAAAACCCAAACTCCTGCCCCTTGGCATTGGCGGAATCATCCTATTGATATTGGTCTTTGGTGAGAATAGCCTGCCCCAATTTTGGTCTACTTCAAAATATTCTACTCCTGCCCCTGTGCATATGCCCACGAATATTCCCCCAACTAACCCAATAATTGGGAGCAGATGGAATCAATCTATTGATGACATGACAATGATATATGTGCCAGCGGGAGAATTCGAGATGGGCACCCAGGCTGACGAAGCTATGGAAGAATGCCAAAATTCATACCAGGATTGCGAACGAGACTGGTTTACACGTGAAGATCCGCCACATCATGTCTATGTCGATGCCTTCTGGATCGACGAAACCGAGGTGAACAACGCCATGTATGCCCAATGCGTAGCTTTGGGTGATTGCGGTTCGCCCTATAAAACAAATTCATATACACGTGACAGTTATTTTGGAAATAAAGAATTTGACGACTATCCCGTAATTTATATTTCCTGGGTAGACGCAAGCGCCTATTGCAAATGGGGAGGACGCCGCTTGCCAACTGAGGCCGAATGGGAGAAAGCTGCTGGTTGGGATGGGAATAAGCAAATGAAAAATATCTATCCCTGGGGCGATTCCTTTGATGGCACAAATGTTAATTTCTGTGACGAAACTTGTACCAATAGTTGGAAAAACGGGAATTATTACGATGGATTTCAGGATACTGCTCCAGTAGGTAGTTATCCAGCTGGGGTAAGCTTTTACGGTGCGCTGGATATGGCTGGGAATGCTTGGGAAGGGGTGGCAGATTGGTATGCTGGCGACTACTATTCCAATTCACCATCTTCAAATCCTGTAGGACCAAAAAAAGCGTTCTCTCGGGTACTGCGCGGTGGCTCGTGGAACGATAATGCTACCTTTGTCCGAACGGCCAATCGTATGTGGTTTGATCCAGAGAGCGCCAACTTCAGCATTGGTTTTCGTTGTGCCCGTGATGCATCCCCATAATGAGACGAGAGAGTTGGATGATAATATTTTGATTATCAGTATTTCTGAATAGACTTGTTGCACCAAATGAAAAACCAAGCTTCCTGAACTCGCCTAATTACTATATTTATTCAAGGCCAGTGACAGGCATTTGTGGAGCTGGGCGCCTTTGATACTCTTTATAAGCCTTAGTCAATTCTTGTGTCTCAAGTTGCTGAATTAATTTCTGAACTTGTTTTGTGTTTTCAGAATTATTATTTTCTATTATCTGCAGCTCAATCAAACTTGTTTAGTGCGTATTTTCACTTAATTCGATTATACTTGGACAACAATGCTTCACTGTGGAGGCATGCATAATTAGTCGGAGACAATCATGGGAAAGAAATCATCAAAACTGAACAAAAGGAAAACGTCAGCATTCCGGTCTTTACCGTGGAAGAGTATTTTCCTCACTCTCACACTCGTGCCAATAATCATCGGGCTTCTTTTAATCCTTGCATGGGCATTGGATATGGAAATACTTGAGAGCCAATCTGAAGTGCAGGTTGGTCTCTTTTTTATCCTACTTGGTTTTGCTCTGTCCAACGCTCTTCAAAAACGATCCAGCCTTGCTATAGGATGGGGCGTATTAGCCATTGCGGACCTGGTTGTCCTGACCTGGCGAAGTGTTTGGGCCCAAGGAGTTGCTTTAGCGATTGGTTTGATTGGGATCATTTTTCTTGGAATTCAATTTTATAAGCAGTATCAACAAGATAAGATGGAAATTAAGAAGTAAAACCTAATATCTCATCTAAGACTTGTCTTAGATGATTTAAGACTTGTCTTAGATAAATAGCACAAAAAAATCTCTATAATGAAGCCAGGTTGCTTGTCCATTCGTGGACAACTGATCTGGTTTCTTTTGTATTTTAAAAATAATACACAAAAAGTGTATTAAAAACTAAAATGGAAGGAGGCACAGTTTGCGCAAGGCCTGATCGGGAAAACTTGTACGAAGAGTTTTTCTGTAGACCATATCAGTTACACCTTGTGGAAGTTCACATACGTTGTATTTTGTCAAATGTAATCTAAGGAGATAAAGATGAAAATTAACGAAGATTGGCTTTCGGTAAGCATCGGCTTTGCGATAATACTCATAGCCGCACTCAGTATCATTAATCCCGCGATATTCAAATTCTAGGACAAGGTTTCCAGAATAGGAGATAATATAATGACAACAACAACTGCTCAGCCCGTTGCTGTAAAGAAAAACACTACAGGCTTTATCCTTGGCCTGGCTGTTGTAATCATACTGTGCTTTGTCACACGCTATTTTTACAATATTGTAAAACCGATGACCTTGCCTGGTGGCATTCCTGGGAAAGTGCTGGAATATCCGATTTGGGCGGCGGTCGTAGGTCTGATTTTTAACTGGTTTTTCAAGGCAACCAAAGTACATGAGCGCCTGCTGCCAGGGTTCAAAACTGAACTCTTCCTGAAAGTTGGTTTGATCCTCTTAGGTGGTAAGGTCAGCTTCAAAGTCTTGGCTACTGCAGCCGGTGGCGCGGTTATCCAGGGTCTCATCATGGTCACCTGTGTGTATTTCTTCTCCTGGTGGTTGGCCGGTAAATTTGGTCTCCCCGACACCTTGAGAGCTGTGATGTCTACAGCGGTGTCTATATGTGGTGTCTCTGCAGCTATCGCCAGTGCCGGTGCTGTTTTGGCAAAGAAGGAAGAGATTACCTATGTAACAGCATTAGTAATCGTGACTGCCTTGCCGTTGATGGTGATCGCGCCGATGCTTGCTAAGGCCATGAATTTGCCAGATGCGGTTGCGGGCGCCTGGTTTGGTGGCAATGTTGATACGACTGCTGCTGTCGTAGGCGCGGGTACGATTTATGGTGAAACAGCCGAGCAAATTGCCAGTATCGTTAAACAAACCCAGAACGCTTTGATCGGTGTTGTGGCATTCTTCCTTGCGTATTACTTCGTGAAAAAAGAAGGTGGGGAGAAACCCAGCTTTGCGATCATTTGGCAGCGCTTCCCCAAGTTCGTTTTGGGCTTTATGATCGCCTCCCTGCTCTTCACCTTTGGCTTCATCACTAAAGATAACGATTCGTATGCGCTCGTCCAGAATTTAAAGGCTTGGTTCTTCTGCGCGGCCTTTGTCTGCATGGGTCTCGAGCTCTCTGTTGCAGAGTTCAAGAAAATGGGTTGGGCTCCGGTGACCGTATATTTGATCGTAACGGTCTTCAATACTATCCTGGCTTTGGGTGTTTCCTGGCTGATCTTCGGCTGGCTATTCCCAGCAAGCTTCTAAACAAAGCCTATTACATTATTTGAGCGTTTGAAATGTTGTGGAGGAGAAAGTGATACTTAAACCACTTTCTCCTCTATATTCTAGAATTACAAGCGCTCACAAGGAGAAAGATAATATGACAGAGGACTCAAAAACTCCTTTGCTAGATCAACTTGAAGAAGGGCCCTGGCCGAGCTTTGTAACGGAGATGAAACGGGCCGGCGAAAAGAATGAAATGGCCAAAGACTTGTTGCATCAGCTTGAAAAGTCCTATAAAAATAAAATTGGTTACTGGAAACATGGTGGTATCGTCGGCGTGAGAGGCTATGGCGGTGGCGTGATCGGTAGATACACTGAATTGCCCGAAGAATTCCCTGCTATCGCAGAATTCCACACTTTCCGAGTCAATCATCCTTCCGGGTGGTTCTATACAACAGACAAATTGCGGCAGCTTTGCGATGTGTGGGATAAACATGGCAGCGGGCTGACCAATATGCACGGTGCCACTGGAGATATCATCTTGCTTGGCGCCCCTACAGATGCCTTGCAACCCTGCTTTGATGATTTGGCGGAAATTGATTTTGACTTGGGTGGCTCCGGCAGTGATATGCGAACGCCATCGTGCTGTGTCGGCCCAGGTCGTTGCGAATTTGCCTGCGTTGATACTCTGGACTTGCTCCACGATATAACCAATGAGTTCCAGGATGAACTGCATCGGCCGATGTTCCCTTATAAATCAAAGATCAAGATTTCCGGTTGTGCGAACGATTGCGTAGCTTCTGTTGCCCGGTCAGATTTTTCGGTTATTGGCACCTGGCGTGA
>NZ_CEYOSI010000245.1:0-4890 GCF_982879505.1 Candidatus Desulfolinea nitratireducens | reverse complement strand
TAAAGGATTGATCGTATCCACCCAGACTGCCTGGATTTCAGGTAGTGAGTAACTTGATTTTTGACCAAATAGGAAGTAAGAGCGCTCCGGAAGCTGATGGCAGAAAAAGGAATATACAAAATAGATCGCATTTGCCGGCCCATCCCAGCCAAGCCTCATTAAGAGCGGAGACAGGAAGGGTGCCCAGACCCACAGGCCATACACGAGAGCAAATATGAGAAACCAATTTCTTGCCAACCAGGCGGACGTTGCCGCCGGAGCGCTCTTATTCATGCTAAGGTATCCAGTTTGAGAGCACAGTCACGATCTTGTCGGACTGTGCTGGATCATTTGTCTTCAGGTGGACAGCAAAATCATGTGGACCATCCATGCCTTCGTGCATCATGAATACGGTAGATTTAATGGTTGTGCTTTCGCCAGGTTTGAGAACCATCGAACCGATGGTTAGGCTAGGCGGTCAACAGCCCTCCCGAACTTCTACATAGGGCTCTTCCTTGAATCTAAGCTTGCCATCACCGGTGTTGGTGACTTTGATCTCAAAGGTCAGGTTGGTGTTGAATTTGACATCACCATACTCAATGACTTCCTGGTCAACAGCCAATGCGGGAGTCCCGCTATCGCTGTCTTCGCCAGAGCCACCAAAAGCGAAAAACAGGGCGGTAGCGATCAATAATGCCCCACCGCTAACCAACCAGATCAATCGATGCCTGGCTTGCTTTTGCTTTCTTATATTCTTATTTCTGTATTTCTTGCTCATTTAGTGAACCTCCTTAAATTGAAAACTGTAGAGATAACTGACCAATGACCAGGTCTGTTCCTCCGTGAATATGACACCCCACATGGGCATGCCCGTGCCCATCCCGCCTCTGATAAGTTTGCCCTGCAATGCTGCTGGACTGGCGGATAATATATGATGGGGATCTGTAAAATCTGTCGGGAGAACAATTTCGTGTCCCGAGAATGCTTCATCCGCTTCGCCCATGACCGGAACTTGCTGATCGCTAAAGACACCATCTCCCGCACCCGACACACCGTGGCAGGCGGCGCAGTTTTGGGCATAAAGTTCCTCGGCTTCGCTAAGCGCATCCTCAGAAGTATTGGTCTGCCAGATAAAAGCGACCGCATCCCAGAGCTGCTGATCGGAGTAGGCGGCTAGCGTCAAATCCTTACGCAGATCCACCCAAGCTTGTTCGGGACTGTGGGATCGATAATACTCAGAAGTCTGGTAGGCGGATAACTCAAACCTTAAATTTTCACCATTTTGGGCAGAGGGCTTGCTGGAAGGGATGAATTCTGCTTCGTGAGGAGCATCAATATCAAGACCGATTTGCACAAAAAGTGGGGGCGTAACAACCTGTTCTGCACTTTCTCCAGTCACCGTGATCGTGCCGCGCATCCGCCAATGATTGACGCCGCACCACCGAGTACAGTAATAGGTGTAAGTGCCGGGCTGATCGAATTTCAGGGTGAGTTCAGTTACGACGCCTGGATTGATATCCACGGCAGGTTGATCGCTCTGCCCAATGGCAAAGCCATGCTGCACATCATCCGAGGTCAGGCGCAAATCCAGGGGCTGATTAGCCGCAACTGTCAGATTGTCTGGAATCCACCCGCCAGTTTCTGGCATCCGCGCGTGCAGAGTAACGATATTCGACTGTCCCTGCCACCATCCAAACCCAATAGCGATACCACCACCAACCAGCACCACGATGACGAAAACGAGTGCCAACTTCTCATTCATGCGACCAATAATCCCATCATGGTCAAGGTAAATGCCAGACAAAAACCGATCACAGGCATTGCCAGGCGGCTAGCCTGGCCTAAGGCTGATTTTTCTGAGGCGATCTTTCGCGAAGTCAGCGCTGCCCAAATGAAACCGCCCAGCAATACGCCCACCTGCAGGAAGGGTGTTAGACCGGTCAGCCAGGGAACCCACGCGATACCTGCTGTGCCGAGTAGATTCCAGCCCCAGCCGAAGGGGTCAGAAAGCGCCACCAGAACATAGGAGAAGTTGGCAAAGACAAAGGAGAGGCTGAAGGCGATCCAGGCGGTCAGTCCCAGCGGGATGAGGGCATAGGATTGAGAGATGAATAACTTGCGCATCGGCAATCCTGATCCAGACAGGCGTTTACCGATCCAAACCATCAGCCAGAAGAGGCCGGGGAGCGCTAGCAAGATCAGGGTCAGGAAGGAAGCGACATAGGTCATCCAGGGTAGGGTCCCGACCGAATATGCGGCCAGCTTGAGCGTCCCCCAGGGGCCCAACAAAACTCCAGAATAAACCGCTGCTGCTCCCAGCATAATAAATGCCTTGAAAGCTTCGTCCAATTTGCGATTGCGAGCCTCATCCAGATCAGCACCAAGCGGGCGGATGTTCAGAGCGATATTATCGTGCGGGCAGGTGCGCAGGCATTCCATGCAAGTGCCACAATACGTGTTCTTGACCATGCCAGGCGGAAAGACGTCCCAGGGGCAGCCATAACCTTCAGCGCTGCCGGTGTAGCAGGTCTTCTCGGTATGAGCGGCACACACAGCGGTGTCCACTACTCGCAATTCGAGCGGGGCAAGCTGAGAATACAAACCGATAAAACCCCCAACAGGGCAGAGATAACGACAAAAAGCCCGCCGTTCAAATATTAAACTTGCGCCGATGGCTACGAAGAGAAAGGCTGCCAGCACAATGGCGGTAACCCTGGGCTGGGTCAGAATGACAGTGCTGAAAAGCGCCACCAGCAGAAAGCTGCCGTTTTGCAACCAGATATTGCGGAAACGCTTTGGCCAGCGTCGCCCGAAACCCTTCGATGCGCTCAGGGCAACGCCCTTGGCCTGCCCTCGGGGACCCAGCATGGCACCGCGCTGAAGCCATTCCCCTGACGCCGGGATGGGACAGATACTGCACCAGCCTCTCCCCAAGAAAGGAACGGCGACCAACATCAGGATAGCCCACCAGGCGATCCAGACAAAGACGATCCCAAAGTTGCGGCTGCCGACAGGCGTCCCAAACAAGCCAGACAGAATTGCCAAAAGAAAGCCTGCCAGAGCAATGACCATAATTGTGAACTGCGGCCAGCGGTTTTTGAGCGTTTGTTTGACGAAGGGGAAATTGAGGAGATTCATGATGATGTTTGTTTTTCAGGGACTGGGAAAGGCTTGCGAATTAAAAGGGTGCCAATCAGTGCCAGAAAAGTCATGCCAATGCCTTGCCAGATAAGCATATTTCTGCCAACCTGTAGTTTGCCAAGCATAAAAGGATGTAAAGCTCCGCAAGCCACCGAGCAGCGCAAACGAAATACACCGGATTGATCGGCCACAAAAGTCAAGGTGGCAGGTTGACCAGGATCGGCTGTCACGCTGAGGTCGTAGCCATCCACATATAGGCCATGCACGACATCCGTAGAGATCAGCTCAATCGTCACCCGATCGCCAGGATTGACCTTCAGTACCGCAGGGGTATAGGCGAAGTCACCGGCTTCCACCCGGAAAGAACGTTCCTTATTCAATATCTCAGGCTTATGCAAGATTGGCACAAAAACCACCAAAAGCACGGCTGCGCCTAAAATCAACCAGGAAACTGCTGGATGTTTCAATATTCTCTACTCTCTGCCTTACTGCATATTTGACGGACCAAACTTGGCATATGTCTGGTCTACATAAACTCTGATCTCAGACACGGTTTTGCCATCTTCAAGCATCCGCATGGCATCCTGGGTGATATCCACGCAGATCGAGCACCCCAATGCATGATTGTCAAATTGAAGGTCACCGTCAGATTCTTCTTCGGCCACATAGCAGGAATAATTGGAGGTGTGTCCCACATCACCGCATCCACAATAGCAGGGAAGCTTGGTCAGTACATCTGGATTGGCAACCGCAAATTGATAAGCCTGTTGAACCGTAACCGGAGCAGATTGCACCTCGGCGGGCATCTCATTCATGGAAGCCATCGGAAATGAATGAGCAGCTTCCGTTGTCGAACAGGCTGAGAGAAGACCCGAAAAGATCAAACTCAGAATCAGCAAAGGATAAATCAGGGTACGGGTGGATACGTTCATTTAAATCTCCGATAATATTATTTAGTCAATGCAATTATAGGTAGGTAGACTGGTGCCCAACAGCGCAATTCAACTTGTTCCTGAGTAAGCAATTATGCCTATGCTACAACTGACAATACTCATTTATTTATTGACAAATGACATGTCAAGCCATCCTCGAAATCAAAAAAGCGTCCAGTAGCGAGTGATTTGATTGTTGACAGGCCACCAAATTAAACAAACACATCCCCTTCCTTTGCAGAAAGGGGATGTGTCGTCTTGAAGATATGGTTGTCTAAACTTTATTCTACGGTAATTGGGAATTTCATCCCTGCTTCGTAATGACCTGAGGTATGGCAGGCAATCTCCAGGCTTCCAGCGCTAGCAGGTTCAGTAAAGGTGTAATCAAGCGTTTGCGATGCACCTGGGGTCAATTCATCCTCTTCGACAAATGCCAAAGCCATCTCATCCATCTCTTCCATAGACATCATCATGCCTTCCGCGGTAGGTTCCATAATCATAAATTCATGGTTGATTGCGCCCTCGTTGGTAATTACAAAGTGATACGGGGTACCTGATTTGAATTCAGACACGGACGATTCGATTCCAAATTCAGTAAGTGTCACTTCAACGGTGACAGGCTCTTTAGGGCCGCAGGCAGATAATATCAATGACAAAGCAATAAGTGCGGTGGTTGTTAATAGGGTGAATCCAGTTTTCTTATTCATTTCTTTCTCCTTTAATTTTATTTCCCGAGGGAATTATTTGGTAAATTACTCTATATATAATTTTTATTTGTATTTTGAAGCTCAAATTGTAATGTTTACATAATTTACCCGTATTGTCTATTTACGATAGT
>NZ_CEYOSI010000244.1:0-4902 GCF_982879505.1 Candidatus Desulfolinea nitratireducens | reverse complement strand
TACACCATCATCCCCTTTGGCCTGTACTGCAACGCCTCCGCCAAATGCGTGGCTTGAATACTCTCTTCCCCCGCCAAATCTGCGATCGTGCGTGATAGTTTCAGGATGCGATGATACGCCCGCGCGGATAACTGCAACTGCGTCATTGCTGCTTTGATAAGCGTCTGCCCCGCCTCATCCAGTTCACAAAATTGACGAACTTCTGCGACGCGCATATCGGCGTTTGTCATCACCCCGTTATCCAGACCCGCGAAACGATCTCTTTGCCATTGCCTTGCTACCTCTACCCGGGCCCGAATCTCATCTGATGATTCTCCCCGTCTTTTATCAGAGAGCTTTTCAAAATCTACACGCGGGACTTCAATATGGATATCGATCCGATCCAGCATTGGACCAGAAATCCGATTTTGGTAGCGAGTCACGGTTTGGTGAGAGCAGGTGCAGGCTTTGAGACCATCGCCCGCGTAGCCGCAGGGGCAGGGATACATGTAAATGGACTGTTTTTTAATGTTTTTTGGCGCAATATTAGCATGTTATGTCCAAAAATCATCCGTTTTTCTATCAATTGAGAACACGAGGTTATTGCACCTACCATCTCCATACCGTGTACAATAACCACGCGTTTCTCGTTCCAGATATCTGCGTAAATTCACAAAAAAATCACAGGGAAAAATACGGATGAAGTATTGAAACCCTACGGGGTTCGAGTCCCTCCGCGCCCATAAAAAAACCATCATTGCGATGTCGTTTTTTTTATATTTTCTCTTGTCTAAAGCAATTTGAGCGATTTTTCTACTGTCTCAATCGTAGCGGCGATCACTTCGGGTGTATGCGCGGTTGAAACAAATCCTGCTTCAAATTGTGACGGGGCGAGATAAACGCCATTCTCAAGCATCGTAGAGAAGAATTTACTAAATCTCTCCGTATCGCTTGCGCTCACTGTGGACCAGTTTTCGGGAACTGTTTCACTGAAGAAGGTGCTGAACATTGTCCCTACCCTAGTTTGTTGGATAGGGATTCCTGCGGCATCCGCCGCCGATTTCACGCCTGCCCCTAGGCTTGCTGCCGCGTTGTCGAGCGCTTCCCATGTTCCTGATTTCTTCAGCTCGTTTAGCGTCGCGATCCCAGCTGTCATAGCCAGTGGATTACCGGAGAGCGTCCCCGCCTGGTACATCGGCCCAGCGGGTGCGACCATCTGCATAATCTTTTTTTTACCGCCATACGCCCCAACGGGGAGACCGCCACCGATCACTTTACCTAATGTGGTCAGATCGGGAACAATATCGTAGAGCGCCTGTACACCGTTCAGATGGGCACGGAAACCTGTCATCACTTCATCAAAGATGAGTAATGCACCATGCTCGGATGTCAGTTTTCGTAAGCCTTGTAAGAATCCTTCAGTTGGGGGAACAACGCCCATATTCCCGGCGACTGGTTCGACGATAATGGCTGAAATTTCACCTGGGAATTTCTTAAAGAGTGCTTCTACAGAGTCAAGATCGTTATAGCGAGCAACAAGGGTATCTTTCACGGTTGCAGCAGGAACACCAGGAGAATCCGGCAAGCCAAGGGTTGCCACACCAGAGCCAGCCTGCACAAGGAGCATATCCGCGTGGCCGTGATAACAACCTTCAAATTTGATGATCTTATCTCGTTTGGTGTAGGCTCGTGCAAGGCGAAGCGCTGTCATCGTTGCTTCGGTTCCAGAATTGACAAAACGAAGCATCTCAAGATTAGGCATTAGCTCCATCACAAGTTCTGCCAAATCCAACTCGAGGGGGCTTGGGGCACCATAAGAAGTGCCCAGCGTTACAGATTTTTGCAAAGCATCAACTACAGTAGGATGAGCGTGCCCAAGAATGAGCGGGCCCCATGAGAGGACATAGTCGATGAAACGATTGCCATCAACGTCGTAAACATACGCCCCTTCTCCGCGTTCGATGAAGAGAGGTTGTCCGCCCACTGCTCGGAAGGCGCGGACAGGTGAGTCTACGCCGCCGGGGAGCAGAGTTTTGGCTTTTGTGAAAAGTTCGATTGATTTTTCGATATTCATAATTTCTCCTATTAGACCTCTTGCAAAAGTCAGGTAATTTCAAGATTGTAGATAGCAGCAATAAGATTGAAGCGTAACGCAAAACGTTTTCTTCGATTGCGATAGCGTTCACTCAAAATGCGAAAGACCTTTAGTTTTCCAATGACATGCTCCACATAAATCCGCTGGCTAGAGATCTGACGATTTTCTTGTTTCTGTTCTAAGGTCAAAGGATGATACTTTGATTTCTTATAAGGTGTCTTGCTGTTTGGATGCAATTTTGTCAATCCTTGGTAGCCCGAATCTGCCAAACAATGGATACCTTCATCTATGTTCAGTTTGCTTTCTTTGAAAAGACGAAAATCATGGGTATGACCTTTGGCAAAAGCTGTCCCTATGATTTTCATACCTTCTTTCTCAATGACTACCTGTGCTTTTTGGGTGTGCCGCTTCTTTTTACCACTGTAATAGCGTCTTTGCTTTTTTTCGGGCGTTCAATCGCTTGCTCACTTACATCTACAAGAAGGACTTCTATCTCTAAATCGTTGGATTTGAGCACTTTTTTACCAGGTAGATGAAATTCTTCTGAACGAATGAGCGCATTTTCTACCTTCTTGATTGTGCGCGAGACTGTCGCTTCGCTAACACCATAAGAACCTGCAATATGAAATTGGGTGCGATACTCTCGCCAATACATCAAGGTCATCAAGAGTTGATCCGCTCGGCTCAATTTTGGCGGACGACCAAAGCTTCGTAGTTCTTTTTCCAGAACAGCAAGCATTTTTGTAAAAGTGCTTGGCAAAACGCCTGTTAGGCGTTTGAAATCTGTGTCTGTCCAATCTTTTATCTCTGCATATTTCATGCGCCTATTATGGCACATTTAGCACTTATGCAAGAGGTCTATTTCAAGATTTTTTCAACTGCTAACTCGCCAGAATGAATACAATCTGGGATACCGATGCCGCGATAACCATTTCCTGCAAAGGCAAGGTTGGGTATCTCAGCCAGTGTGGCGTCAATTTCTGCGAGCTTTTCGGGGTGACCGAGATTATATTGGGGCATCGCCTTCTCCCAGATGAAAACTCGGCTGACTAGAGGGTCAGCAGTGATACCGAGAGTTAGTTCCAATTCTTCTTGGGCAATTTCCAACAGGCTGGCATCATCCCAGGGGATGTCATCTTCTTGACCGGCGCGGCCAACGAAGACGCGTAAGAGTGCGTGGCCTTCAGGGGCACGATGCGGGAATTTGGTTGATGTCCAGGTGCAAGCCAGAGCACGACGTCCTTCGCGGCGGGGGATGACGTAGCCGTATCCGTCGAGGGGGCGGGGAAGATCTGTCAGCTTATAGGCTAGGGAAATGGTCGCTGTTGAAACGTAGGGAATGCTCTCTAAAACGGGAGCAAGTTCGGGCAAGTGCGAAGCGAGCAGTTTTCCCGTCGCATAGGGAGGCGTGGCAAGAATAAGGGCATCCGCTTGAAGGGAAGTGCCATCCGCTAAATCCACTTGATAGCTATCGCCATGTTGAGAAATTTGTGAAGCGGGTGTGTTGAGACGTAAATCCGCACCATTGGCTTCAAGAGTGGAGATAAGAGCTTCGACCATCTCAGAGAGACCTGTGGTGGGCGTCAAAAAAATGGAACGTGAGCCGGTATTTTTCTGAGATTTAACGCGGGCTCGATACATTTTCATTGCGCCACGAGCAAGGCTGCCATATTTGCGTTCGAAATCTCGCAAGAAGGGAAAAGTAGATTGAAGAGAGAGCTTGTCGCCATCGCCGGCGTAAATGCCAGACATGAGCGGCTCAATCAGGTTTTCATAGGTTGCTCGCCCCATACGGCGGGAGATGAAACTGCCGAGGCTCTCATCGTCATTGCCTTTTTTGATGGGGAGAATAAAATCGAGACCGATACGCAGTTTTTGAATCGGATTCAGTAGGCCAGTCGTAAGCATCGGCATGACTTTACCGGGGATCATCATCGCTAATCCATCAGGCAAACCTTCCAGACGGTTTTTGTGTAAAACGTAGGTGTTTTTGGTATCTGGATTGGTGCCATGCAATCGCTCGGAGAGACCAAGCTCTTTGCAAAGTTCCACACCCCATGTTTTTGTGGCAAGGAAAGTATCCGGTCCGCCCTCGATGACAAAACCATCGACGCGGTCTGTGGTGATCTTGCCACCCCAGTGAGAGTCCGATTCGAGGAGAGCTATTTCTATCGATGGGTCTTTTTTCTGGGCGTAGTAAGCTGCGGAGAGACCTGCGATGCCGCCGCCGAAAATTATTAGTTTCATAGGTTTTTATTTATGTCAGTTCCTGAGCGGAGGTGAAGCGAAGCGGAGTCGCAGTCGAAGGACGGTGCATATAAGAACCGCTCTTCGACTACGCATCTCACATTCGTTCGATGCTCCGCTCAGAGACTAGCCTTATTTTTTACTAAACTCGTGCACCATTTCAACAACGGCCTTCACGTTCTCGTTCGGCGTATGTTGCAAGATGCCATGCCCCAGATTGAAGATATGGCCGGGACGACCATCGGCACGACGCAAAATATCTTTTATGCGGCTCTCAAGTACTTCTTGGGTTGAAAAGAGTGTGATCGGATCAAGGTTTCCTTGTACGCCGCGATCATGACCAACAATATCCCAGCCTTTATCAAGCGGGATGCGCCAATCGAGGCCGAGCACGTCGCCGCCTGCTTTTTTCATCAGCGGTAATAAAGTGGTTGCTCCCACCCCAAAGTGGATCACTGGCACGCCAGTTGCGTGAGCAGCATCAAGAACCTTTTTCGAATATGGCAAAGCAAAGGCTTCATAATCCTGTGGATTGAGCGCACCCACCCATGAATCAAAGAGTTGCACGACTTGCGCCCCCG
>NZ_CEYOSI010000243.1:472-4951 GCF_982879505.1 Candidatus Desulfolinea nitratireducens | reverse complement strand
CCCGCTGATCGCCGCACGCTCAGAGCTTTATGAGAATGCCTTTCACCAATACTATCTCCCCGAAGCAATTCTCCAATTCAGGCAGGGATTTGGACGGCTGATCCGCTCTGCGCAAGACCGCGGCGTGGTTGTCATTTTCGATAGACGCGTTCAGACAAAGCAGTACGGAAAACTCTTTATTGACTCGCTGCCCCAATGCACGATGCGTGTCGCGCCGCTCAGAGAGTTGGCAAAGGAAGCGAGCCAGTGGTTGGGGCTGTGAGGATTTGAAGGTTTAAGGTTGCAGGTTTTAAAGTTAGAAGGTCAAGGGGTTGGAAGGTTGTCAATCTCAACAATTAGGCCCTCAACAGTTTTTTCTACGATCAAATCGGTGCGGACTGAAGTCCTGCCTCAATTCATGGAAATCGAATGAGACCGACTCTGTTTTTAGCCCGATAGGGCTTCAAGGCACTGAGCAGGGGATTTATCCCCGTACGGTCACCGTTCCACCTATAAAAAGAGTAGCAGTCATACTGAGAAAAACTACGGAGTAATAAAAATGAAAAATAAACCACAAATGGGAACACGCAGTGTTTGGGCCGGCGAAGAAGAATATTTAATGCAGGGCGCTACGCAGGTGCCCATCGTTCACAGCGTATCTTTTGGGTATAAGGATATGGATGAGTGGATGCAGGTCGCCCTAGGGAAGAAAGAAGGCCACATCTACGGGCGAAACACAAATCCAACCGTGCATGTTTTCGAAGAAAAAATTCGCGATCTGGAAGATGCAGAAGCCGCAACCAGCGCCTCCACAGGGATGGGGATCATCAGCAGTGCCCTCTTCACCTTACTTTCTCCCGGCGAACGTGTCGTCTCTGTAAAAGACACCTATGGTGGCACCAGTGTGATCTTCACCGAATTCCTGCCCCGCTTTGGGATTGAGGCTACCCTCTGCGATACCACAGATCATGAGGCCTTGGAAAAAGAGCTTGCCAAAGGCTGCAAACTCCTTTATCTCGAAAGCCCAACCAACCCGACCACAAAAGTAATCGATATCGCCCGCCTGGCTAAAGCCGCCCATGCTGTTGGCACAATCGTCATTGTTGATAATACTTTCGCCACTCCCATCAATCAAAACCCGTTGCAACTGGGAGCAGACCTGGTTCTGCATAGTGCCACCAAATTCCTTGGCGGGCATGCCGATGCCCTCGGCGGTGTGATCTGTGGCCCGAAGGATCTGATCGATCAGATCTATCATTATCGTGAGATCAATGGGGCCACTCTCCATCCGATGGCCTCCTATCTGATCCTGCGCGGGATGAAAACCCTTCATCTGCGTATTAAGCAACAAAACGAAAGCGCCCTGAAAATCGCTCAATATCTCGAATCACATCCTGCGATTGGACGCGTCTACTATCCCGGTCTGGCCTCGCATGAAGGGCATCAGATCGCCCGTCAACAGATGCGGGGATTTGGCGGGATGCTCAGCTTCATGTTGAAGGAAGATAGCCTGGAGGCTGTTAGTCGATTCCTGCCTCGACTTCGCTTTGCCCACGCAGCCGCCAATTTGGGAGCGGTCGAAACCATTGTCGGGCCACCCGCCACGACCAGTCATGTCGAGTGTACGCAGGAAGAGCGCGCCGCCCTGGGCATCCCGGAAGGTCTGATCCGCTACTCTACCGGCATCGAGGATACAGAAGATTTGATCGCAGATATGGAGCACGCCCTGGATATTTTCTCTTAGTATATAATTGCTTTGATCATTTTTATCAGTATAGGATGGATTTAACCTCATGGACGCAAATCAAATTTTGCAAATAATCACTGACTTTTTAGGGGAATATATCACCCCCTATCTGATTTCAGATTACCAGGGAGACCCTTTTGTGCTTTTCGATCTTTTCCATCTTGCAGCATTAGGCGGAATTACTCTGGCGATTCTCTTAATCGTTATCTCGCGGAATAAGTTTTATCGAAAAAACAAAGAAAATTTCCGCGATACCGTGGCAGCAATACTGATCATCAACGAAATATCCTGGCATACATGGGCATATTTTTATGACGAATGGACAATTCAAAAAATGCTTCCACTGCATATTTGCAGTATCCTTGTTTGGCTCAGTGCGTTGATGTTGATAAAGAAAAGCTATAAACTTTATGAATTTGTCTACTTTTTGGGAATTGGCGGTGCATTACAGGCACTCCTCACTCCAGACGCTGGCATTTATGGCTTTCCCCATTTTCGTTTTTTTCAAACTTTCATCTCACATGGTTTCATTATTATCGCCGCCATCTATATGACTGTCGTTGAAAAAATGCGCCCGACCTGGAAATCTCTCCTGCGTGTTTTTGTGATCACAAATATTTATCTGGCGGTTGTATTTGGTATAAATACATTGATCGGGAGTAATTACCTTTATCTTAACCACAAACCACCCACCGCCAGCCTTCTGGACCTTCTCCCCGATTGGCCTGTTTATCTACTGTATATGGAAGCGCTGGGAATTGCTACCTGCCTGCTTTTATATCTCCCCTTCTTTACCAAGGATACGTGGAGTAAATTGCGAGATGAGTCGGCATTAAAACGGGCCGGTGGGACACGTCTGGACGATTTTCGATAGGGTTTACCACTATTATTTTTCACACTCTTCATTAATTTCCGAAGAAATCCCTTGACCATCCAGCTTTTCCACGCTAAAATCTGACGGCTTTTTAAAACCCTGAACAGGAAACGCTTTGTTTGAAACACTAACCGGACGACTCAATCAGGTCTTTGATAAACTCAAGCGCCGAGGCAAACTCTCTACAGAGGATGTCGACATTGCGATGCGGGAGGTGCGCCTGGCCCTGCTCGAAGCGGACGTGCATTATAGCGTGGTTAAAGATTTGGTCGCTCGTTTGCGGGAGAGAGCCGTTGGTGCGGAAGTCAATAAAGCGCTAAATCCTGGTCAGCAGATCATTAAAATTGTTCATGATGAATTGATAGCCACCCTCGGCGACCCCGCTCCACTTCAATTAAGTGGACCTAAACCACGCGTTATCATGCTGGTAGGTTTGCAGGGCGCGGGCAAAACTACCACTGCTGGGAAGTTAGCTCAGATCATGCGAGCTCGGGGAGAACGCGTCATGCTGGCTGCCGGTGACCCTTACAGGCCAGCCGCGGCACAGCAACTTCAGGCCCTCGGGGAACGCGCAGGTGTTCCCGTCTTCTGGGAAGAAGGTCTCAAACCTGAAAAGCTGGCGGCCAAAGCCTTGAAGCAAGCTGAAAAAGGCGGTTATACTCTTCTCATCATTGATACGGCGGGACGATCCCAACTCGACGACCTTTTGATGAATGAGTTGAGTGCGGTGGCAAAAAACACCAACCCAGTGGAAACACTCCTTGTTGTTGATGCTATGCTCGGGCAGGAGGCTTTGCCGATTGCACAGGGTTTTCGTGATACGATCTCGTTGACCGGTTTGATCATCGCCAAAATGGACGGTGATGCCCGAGGGGGCGCAGCGATCTCCATTCGCTCGGTCACAGGGGTCCCGATCAAATTCCTTGGCACCGGAGAAAAACTGGACGCCCTCGAATCTTACGATCCCGCGCGGCTCTCCTCCCGCATTCTGGGGATGGGCGATATGATCGGCCTGATCGAAAAAGCCGAGGCTGCCTTCGATGCCGAGGATGCAGAGATGCAGGCATCGAAATTAATGAGCGGCGAGTTCACCATGGAAGACTGGATGGACCAGATGCGACAGGTCCGCAAAATGGGACCGCTTGGGCAGATCATGGATATGCTGCCCGGCCAAATGGGGCAGGCGGCGCGTGATATCCCGCCTGATGAGATGGAAAACCAGCTCAAACGCACGGAAGCGATCCTAAGTTCGATGACCGTGCAGGAACGAAGAAATCCAGATATACTTAATGCCAGCCGCCGCCGACGGATTGCTGCAGGTTCTGGAAATCAGGTCCAGGATGTCAATCGGCTGATGAAGCAATTTCGTGAAACACGAAAGCTCTTCAAAACACTTCAAAAATCTGGCGGACGTGGTCTCTCACGTTTGTTTGGTTAGGATTGAGAAAAATAGAAAGAAGCGCCCCCTTTAGCGCCCTCACTTTCTTTTGATCCTCGATCTCAAATAATTTATAAAATATAACAAAGTTCGAAGGAGTATAATTCGATGGTTCGTATTCGTTTGCGCCGTGTAGGCATGAAGGGGCAACCTTCTTATCGTATCGTTGCCGCAGAAAAAGAAAAACCCCGCGATGGGCGTTTTCTCGAAAATTTGGGTTTCTACAATCCACGCACAGACCCTTCCACAATCGAGGTTAAGGAAGACCGCATTTATCACTGGATGAAGAACGGTGCCCAACCGAGTGATTCTGTGGTCCAACTATTCACCACATCCGGTGTTTTGGATCGCTATGAGCGATTCAAGGCTGGTGAGGAGATTGAAGTTTTGATGGCTGAATCTGAAAAGATGATGGCTGAACGTAATATCAATCCCAAAACA
>NZ_CEYOSI010000243.1:0-462 GCF_982879505.1 Candidatus Desulfolinea nitratireducens | reverse complement strand
CACGCCACGACTAAATAAAGAAATCACCACAAAGACACAAAAGCCACCAGGAAAATCCTGTTTTCCTGTGCTGAGAAATGAATCTCCGTGTACTCTGCCTGCACTGTGCGCAGGCACATGTGCCTTTGTGGTATAAGTGATTCCGGAAAGGTATCCGATGAAAGAATTAGCAGAATATATTGCCCGCTCATTGGTAGATAATCCTGAAGAAGTTGAAGTCCGTGAATTTATCAATGGACGTCGCGTTGACCTTGAACTAAGCGTGGCAAAAGATGATATGGGGCGGGTTATCGGCAAACGAGGCAGAGTTGCCAACTCCATCCGGGCGCTGCTGCGAGTTGCAGCCGAGCGTGAAGGCAAGCAAGTTTCGCTGGATGTAATGGAACCTTAATGGCGGAATTACAACTCTCAAAGAAAGCCAATACAGGCTCACCACCTAATGGTGAGCCTGTATATTTAGCT
>NZ_CEYOSI010000242.1:0-4979 GCF_982879505.1 Candidatus Desulfolinea nitratireducens | reverse complement strand
CCATTGTCCCCAAATTTGGTGACATAAAAACCTGTGTTCATCCATAAAGATTGGGTATCATCATAAAGCCCTTTTTATCGTAATCTCGGAGGTAAGTATGCAAGCTGTCCCAAGCGAATTTTTAGCTATCAATCGCAAAAAGCGTGCGCAAGAGCCGTTTCTTGAATTAGACCTACGTCCTGCTGAAAAGCGGGTTTGTGACTTTAATGAAGTTGTCATCGCCTTCACCCCAGAGCAAGCCCAAATAGAGGCTGCCCGGTGTATACACTGCCCTGATCCCGCACCATGCATGGTTGCCTGCCCGACCCACAACGATATCCCTTCGGCAATGTGGCTGATTGAACTGGGCCGCTTTGCTGATGCAGCAAAACTTTATCATAATACGAGCTCCCTCCCAGAGGTTTGCGGACGTGTCTGTCCCCACGAACAACTCTGCGAAGGCTCCTGCGTCCTGAATAAAACAGGAGAACCAGTAATTACTGGTCAATTGGAAGTTTTTGCTATTACTCAGGAGCGCGAACTTGAACCCTACGTACCTGAAATTGCACCGCCAACTGGTAAAAAAGTTGCTATTGTTGGCGCTGGCCCGGCTGGCATTGCCTGTGCCGACCAGCTACTTCAACTTGGACATGAGGTTACCGTATTTGACGCCAAGCCTGCTCCCGGTGGATTATTGGTTTACGGCATCCCGAACTTTAAACTTTCCAAAGAAGTATTCTTCGAACGCTGGAAAGATATAGAAAAACTAGGTGCGAAATTTATTGGCAATACCTACGTTGGAAAAGACAAAACCATCGACGATATTTTTGCTGAGGGGTTCGAGGCGATGTTTATCGGCGTCGGCTCAGGGATCGATGCTCCCATGGAAATTCCCGGCGAAGATCTGCCTGGGGTCTACGAAGCAACTGACTATCTCATTCGTGGTAATGTCAGCAAGGATATTTTGCCAAAAGGTTCCAAGCCATTACCCGACCTTGGTAATGACGTGGTCGTCATTGGCGGCGGCGACACAGCATCGGATTGCTTGCGCACATCTGTCCGCATAGGCATTGAAAACGTAACCTGTCTCTACCGCCGTACTGAAGCTGAAATGCCCGGCAGCGCCAAAGATCGCAAGCTGGCAAAACAAGAGGGAGCTAAATACCGTTTCCTCACCCAACCTGTCCAATTCATCGCTGGCAAAGACGGTAAATTGGCAGCTGTTGAATGTATCGAAATGGAACTTGGAGAACCCGATGATAGTGGTCGCCGACGCCCTGTTCCAGTGGAAGGCTCAAATTTCAGCGTCCCGGCATCAACCGCGATCAAGGCGCTAGGCTACTGGCCCGACCCAATTATCGGCAAATCTACTCCTGATCTGGAAACCCATAAATGGGGACTGACAAAAGTAACCGATCCGGAAACAGGCCAAACTTCCCGTGAGGGTATCTTTGCCGGAGGGGATGGCGTCACTGGTCCAGATTTGGTCGTGACCGCAATGGTTGCGGGCAGAAAATCTGCAGAAGCCATTGACAAATACCTAAAGAATAAAAAATAACATTAAAAACAGGTCGGCGCCATAAACGCCGACCTGTTTTTTTTTATATTAGACCTCTTGCAAAAGTCCCTTTTTGACACTGCTCTAGCCGCCGGAAACACTGATGCAAGAGGTCTATTGATATCCACATTCAAATGACAATAAATTGCACAATTTGTTTTGGAAGTGCCTAATTTGGTGAGTATTTGTCATAGCGAACGAATGGAGCGAGCGTGGTAATCCTCTTGTTTGTCGGGGAGATTGCTTCGTCGGGTGAAACTCTCCTCGCACTGTGCCTGCGGCTCAGTACAGGCAATGACGGATAAGGCTTTACTCACGCTTTTAGCCACTCCCTTTATTTTTCACCTTTGATAGAAGGTGGTCGAGGTGGTATTATTCCTGTCACGTAAAACGATATTGCCTGCTTGCAGAAGGTTTAACCAATTTTCAGGAGTATCAAATGAACGAAATTTTTACAAAACTTAAAAATCTTCTCGGCGAAGTTGCCGACCTGGATGCCGCCCAGGCCGTTCTTGGTTGGGATCAGCAAACTTATATGCCACCCGGTGGCGCAGACGCACGTGGCAATCAGCTTGCCACATTGGGAAGTCTGACACATCAAAAATTTACATCACCTGAAATAGGGCTATTAATTGCTGAACTAAAAACTGAATTTGCCGATGCCAATCCAGATTCAGATGAGGCGCGCTATCTAAAGGTAGCCTCCAAAGATTACGATAAAGCGACTAAAGTACCTCCGGAATATATAGCCAAATTTGCCAAATTAACGGCTCGCGGTCATGAATCCTGGGCAAAGGCACGCGAAGAATCAGATTTCTCCATCTTCCAGTCAGATTTGGAAGAGATTGTCGAAATGCGCAAGGAATATATTTCCTTCTTCCCACCAGCTGATCACCCCTACGACACACTCCTGGACGAGTTTGAGCCTGGGATGAAAACTTCCGAAGTGCAGGGGATTTTTGGCAAACTACGCACAAAACAGGTAGAACTTTTACAGGCAATTGCTGCTGCAAAACAGGTAGACGACCGCTTTATGCACGTCAACTACCCCGAAAAGCAGCAATGGGATTTTGGTGTTGAAGTCGCGACAAAATTCGGCTATGACTGGAAGCGTGGGCGTCAGGATAAATCGGTCCATCCTTTCACTACATCTTTCGGTATCAATGATGTCCGCATTACCACTCGTTTTATGGAAAATTTTCTTCCTTCTGCCCTTTTCGGCACAATGCACGAAGCTGGTCATGGACTTTATGAAATGGGCGTAAATCAAAAATATGAACGCACACCCCTCAACGGCGGCGCATCACTCGGAGTTCACGAATCCCAGTCAAGATTATGGGAAAATCTTGTTGGCCGCTCAATGCCCTTCTGGGAGCATTTCTATCCGCGCCTGAAGAAAATCTTCCCATCCCAATTAGGCAATATCGAGCTATCTGCTTTTTATAATGGAATCAACAAAGTTGAGCCATCGCTGATCCGTGTGGAAGCCGACGAAGCTACCTATAATATGCACATTATGCTCCGACTAGAGTTGGAGATCGCCATGATCGAAGGTAGTGTTGAAATCAAAGATTTGCCCGAACTCTGGAACAGCAAGGTAAAGGAATATCTCGGTATCACCCCGCCTGATGATGCCCAGGGCGTTTTACAGGATATCCATTGGTCCTTTGGTGGGCTGGGCTACTTCTCCACCTATGCTCTCGGGAATCTGATCTCCGTCCAACTTTGGGAAAAGATTAATCAAGATATTCCTGATCTGGATGAGAAAATTCGCCAGGGGAAATTTGAGGCTCTCCTGGGATGGCTAGGAACAAATATCCATACGCATGGGCGAAAATACGAGCCACAGGAACTCGTCGAGAATGTGACCGGATCAAAGATCACACCGGAACCATATCTGCGTTACCTGGATGGAAAATATAGCGAAATATACGGGCTATAAGAAAATAACAAAATATATGATGTGTTTATGACCAACACATAACCATTTTATTTTTACGAAATGATACAAAAAATCACGCTTATACTTACATTCTTATCTCTGGTTGGATGCAATCGGACCAGTACCCTTCTGCCAACCCCCATCCCGGAAGATCATTTGCCGACGGTGGTTGCGCTTACAGCCGCTGCAATCATGGAGGCCATGCCAACTGAGGTTGCCCCAATATTTCCAATTACTCCAACAACGATCCCCTCACCCACTCTCACGCCAATGCCGGCGCCGACAATTACTCATACGCCAACTCCCGGACCAATAGCTCCTTCCCCTGAGATCCAAATTCTTGCTCCGGGACCCATGTCAAAAGTCGTTTCGCCAATAATTTTAAAAAGCTATATCCGCCCCGGTGCACATGGAAAAATTCTAGTTGAATTACTCGGTGAAGACGGACGCTTATTGGCACGTGATCTGATTGTCCGCGAGAGCATTCTCGTTGAAGGAGCATATGTCAGACTGGAGATTCCTTTCGAAACACATGCCGCTGCTGAATTGGGGCGATTGCAGATCAGCACCAAGGATGAATTTGGCCGTCCGCTTGAAACCAAAAGCGTTCACATATTATTGCTCTCTATTGGGGAAAATGATATCAACCCAGGCGATTCACCTTATGCCCGCTCTGTAATTTTTTATCCAAGAAAGAAAGATATTATCATTGGTGGCACAATGCCACTCATCGGAGAAATCCAAGCCTTTAATGACCTTTCGGTGATAATGGAGCTACTTGACGAGGAGGGGAAAACGCTGGGGCTACGAAATCTTTCAACGACCCCGGGGAACAGAGAAATATTTGAGACTACGATCACGTACAAGGTGAATGAGCAAACCCCTGCACGTCTGATCATCCGCCAGGCTGATAAGCGCTTCGAGGGAAATGTATATCTCCACAGTCAGGAAGTACTTCTCAATCCTTAATTTTTTAGATTTTTTTCAACCAGCCCCAGCCATTCCCCTAAAAACAGAAAAACCAACGCTCCCACCGCCCCCATTCCCAAATCCAGGGGGCCCAAGAGAAATAAATGCCAACCTTGCCAACTTGCAAAAAAATGTCCCCCAAAAAAACCCAGCCAGGCCAAAACAAGATAGAAGAGAATTCGTCCAGGTCCACCCCCACGCCAAAGGTGGTAAATAGTACCGAAAAGACTGGCAATGATTAAACCGAGAAGGGCCGAAGGAAGGGTCATAACATCTCCGAAACAGATTTCAATTCGCTGAAGGATTTTTTTCGAATCTTTTCAATTTGTATTTTCACCGTACTTCTCCTCTGCGGATTGAATTATTCCGCCGCCCAGACAAACTTCACCATCATAAAAGACAGCCGCCTGCCCAGCGGTGATGTCGCGCTGGGGCGTCTCAAACGTGACCTGGGTTTGCCCCCTTACGCCAGACAGTATCTCGGCCCAGGCCTCTTTTGCCGTATATCTAATTTTGACCTGGGCACGCATC
>NZ_CEYOSI010000241.1:4238-4991 GCF_982879505.1 Candidatus Desulfolinea nitratireducens | reverse complement strand
ACCAAAGAGGTTTACACCCAAAATGACAAGGGCAAGTGCCAAGCCAGGGTAAAGGACGGTCCACGGCGCAAGCTCCATGAAGGCACGTCCCTCACTTAGCATGGAACCAAGCGTCGGGGTTGGGGGCGATGCGCCCAATCCCAGAAAACTGAGTGCCGCTTCCACAGTAATCGCACTGGAAAGTCGCAACGCCATCTGCACGATAATGGGCGAAAGGATATTCGGGAGAATGTGGACGAGCAAAATGCGGGGCGAGCCAACACCTGCGGCGAAGGCGGCGGTCACGAATTCCCGTTCACGAACGCTCATCGCCGAGGCACGGGCAACTCTGGCAAAAATGGGGATATAAACAATGGTAATCGCGAGAATAATGCTCCCCAAACCCGATCCCCCAATGGCAACGAGGGCAATTGCAAGCAACACCGAGGGGAAGGCGAAAATAGCATCCATGAGACGCATGATGATGTAATCGCTGGCACCGCCGAAATAGCCAGCGACCATGCCGAGAACAACGCCTACTGCGGCTGCGAAGAGCACCGAAAGAAAACTGACTTGGAGGGAAATGCGAGTGCCGTGAGCGATGCGGCTCCAAATATCCCGCCCATAGAGATCGGTGCCCATTGGAAAGGCATCATCTGGAGGGGAAAGCTGCATCCCTACAAACTCTACAGGGTCGTAGGATGAGAAAAGGTTGGGCACAATGGCAATCACGATAAAGCCCAGAAGCATGATGCCGCCCAAAACGCCGATCAG
>NZ_CEYOSI010000241.1:1736-4228 GCF_982879505.1 Candidatus Desulfolinea nitratireducens | reverse complement strand
GCGGCGCACTAGATAATAGAGCGATTTCATCGGCTAGTCCTCCTGCTGGATGCGGGGATCCAGTACGCTGTAGCTCAGGTCTGTGAGCATATTCATAAAAACAAAAACGAAGGAAATAAATAATACCGTTCCCTGTACGACGGGATAATCACGTTGGTAGATGGCGTTGAGTGCCAAACGTCCGATCCCTGGCAAGGCGAAAAGTTCTTCGACGATGACTGTGCCGCCCATCAAATAGCCGATCTGAATACCCAAGACGGTGATGACGGGAATCAGCCCATTGCGTAAGGCATGGCGCAGAACGACGATCCGCTCTGATAGACCTTTGGCACGGGCGACTTGAACATATTCCTGACGCAGTTCTTCGAGCATGGAGGAGCGGGTCATCCGCATGACGGTTGCGCTCATCCCCAACGCCAGCGAGACACTGGGCAGGATCATGGATTTGATATTCTCCCAAGCGCCCTCCGAGAAGGGAACAAAACCCGTTGTGGGCAGTTTTCCTGGTAGTTTGAGAGAGATAAATAAGATGAGCAGTGTCCCCAATAAAAAGTTTGGTACTGATAAGCCGATCAACGCCGCCAGACGAGCGATAAGGTCGCCTATATCGTTACGGCGGATGGCGGAGATAATACCTGTGGGGATGGCTAATAAAAGGGTCAGGATGACGGAAAAAAGGGTTAATTCCAATGTGACGGGCAGGCGGCTGAGAATCTCGCCAACAACGGGTTTGCCTGTGCGGAGCGAGTTGCCCAAATCTCCACGCAGCACGTTGCCCATCCAGTAGAAGTATTGCGTTGTGAGCGGTTTATCCAAACCGTAGGCTTTTTCGATGTTGGCAATCTGCTCTTCACTGATGTCTGTGCCGATGCCGAGAAGCACATCCACGAAAGAGCCTGGGATCATGTGCATAATAGCAAAAACCAGAATGGACATGCCTAAAAGCGTGGGGATGAAAATAAAAAGTATGCGGCGGAGGAGATATGAGGACATGGAGTGCTCCAAAAAAATATAGCGGCGGTTGAGTAGCTCCGAGCGCACTTTCGGAGCGTATCGACATCGTGCCCTTTAGGGTAAACCATAGCGGGCTTCAGCAACAAGTATTCTTTGCAAAATCCGCTTTGGTTTCGATACGCCTGACGATAAAACTGTCAGCCTACTCAACCGCCGCTGTCAATCTTGCAGGTAATTTTAGAGAAAGACCCCAGAAGTTTTTTTTCTGGGGTCTTTGCTAAGAAAGTCTTATTCAGAAAGCAGCCAAATGTCTTTCAAGCCCCTGTAAGTATCTACAGATGAAAGCTCGAAGTCCTGAACAGCGTCACTTGTAGCAACATAAGCTGTGCGGGTAGCAAGGAAGAGAATGGGTGCTTCTTCAGAAATCTTCACAGCAGCATCATGATAGAAAGCTTTACGCTCATCAGCATTTACTGTGGTGCGGGCAGAGTTCAGCAGAGCATCAACTTCTTCGTTGCTGTACTGGAAGGCATTCACGGAACCGCCAGTGGTCAATGCGGGGTAAAGCGCACGGTCGGGATCGTTACCACTGCCGTTATAGCTGACGAAGGTATCGAAGCTGCGGTCAATCCATTTCTGGACGAAGGTGCCCCATTCAACCTGGTCAAGAGTGACGACAAAACCAGCGGCTTTGAGTTGGCTCTGAAGAACCAAAGCAATGCTGGAGAACTGCGGGAATTTTGCGCCAGCGGTGATCGAGAAGGTGCAAGGGTTGTCTTCAGTATAGCCAGCGTCTGCCAGAAGGGCTTTGGCGGCTTCTACATCAGGCTGATAGTAGGACAATTCATCCAAAGGCACTGCCCATTCGCCCAAAGTCGGGACGATAGGACCAGCAACCATGCCTTCACCAAAGAAGACAGAGTCAATCAATGCCTGACGATCAATGGCGAGGCTCATCGCCTGGCGAACACGGACATCGTCAAAGGGAGCTTGTGCGGTGTTGATACCGAGAACGTAGTAGTCGGTAGTGTCAAGGCTCTCAACAGAAACGCCTTCGCTGCGAGCAGCCAAACCAGCGGATGCGCCATTCCCAACAGCCGTCATGTGGATCTCGCCTGTGCGGATAGCAGCAATACGGGCAGTTTCATCAGGGATGATCTGATAAGTAATGCCATCAATCATCGGAGCACCATCGAAATAGTCAGCGTTAGAAACCAAGACGGTTTTGGTGCCTTCTACATATTCTTCGAGCATGAAGGGACCAGTTCCATCCATCACAGCCTGCAGATCGCCATTGGCTTCTACAGTTTCCTGCGGAACGATCACAGCCCATTTGCTGGCAATAGTAGACATGAATGCGCCGAATGGCTCAGAAAGGTTGATGGTCACAGTGTAAGTATCTGTGGCTTCAACGCTCTCAATGAGAGCCAACTGGGTTGCCCAAGGGGAAGCAGTCTCTTCAGCTTTGATGCGGTTGAAGCTGTAAACGACATCCTCAGCAGTCATTTCACGACCATTATGGAAGAGTACGCCCTGAC
>NZ_CEYOSI010000241.1:0-1726 GCF_982879505.1 Candidatus Desulfolinea nitratireducens | reverse complement strand
CTCTGCCAATTCGGGGGCAGGGGCATAATCATCACCCAGATCAATAAGCTGGTTATAAACCTGCCCTGTGATCTCGAATGAAGAAGCGGCAGTAACCATGTGGGGGTCAAACCCAACGGCTTCGCTAGCTTTACCAACAATCAAAGTGCCGCCAGCTTGCGGTTCAGGTTCTCCCTCAGGTTCGGCAGGAACGAGTACTTCAACTTCTTTTATAACTTCAACTTCTTTGATGACCTCAACTTCTTTCTCGATCACCTCAGGGGCACCACAGGCTGTAACGATAAGAGCCAGCGCTACGAACAAAAATAAAACACGTTTTTTCATTTCTTCACTCCTTATGTGAATTAGGGTTATTAATTTAAAAGGGGGGCGAAAATCTTGAATAATTTTTATCCTTTCACCTCCTTAGACGCATCAAGCTCAACCTGAAAAATATACCGATCAGCTCTATAAGCCGACTCTGTATACTCAAAAACTTTTCCGTCCTGATCAAAAGTAATACGCCTGTTCCGAAGAATCGGTGCACCTGTCGCGATCTTCAACAACTCCTCTTCTCGAGGGCTGCAAAGATCAGCCTCCACTTGCTGTTGTGCACGGGTGGGGATAATGCCATATTTGCTGCTAAGCAATTTATAAAGGGATGAATTCTCAAAATTCTCGTCTAATAATTCCTGCACATCAGGAAAATGCAAAAAACAACTTTCCAATGCAATCGGCTCTCCCCCCGACATACGCAAACGCTTCAACAAAACCACTTTTTGCTCAGGTGCCACTTCTAAAGCCCCCAAAACCCGCACGGGCACGGTCACCAACTCAAGCCGCAAAACCTTCCCACCAGAATGCTTCCCTCGGGTTTGCATATCCTCCGAAAAACTCGTCAAGCTCGTCAACGCCTGCTGCATCTTCCGCTCGGCAACAAAAGTGCCCTTGCCCTGCTCACGGTACAAAATCCCCTCACGGGTCAACTCGCCCAAAGCCTGCCGAGCGGTCATGCGACTGATCTCATACTGCTCACTTAATTCGCGCTCAGACGGGATCATCGTCCCAGGTATCCATTCACCTGAGACAACCTTCTCTCTCAGGATCTCTCTCAACTGATAATAAATAGGAAGAGGGGATTTTTTATCAAGCATAAGAACCTTTTTGGTATAGTTGGCTAGTGGTCTATATCAGTATATAAATAAAAAAAAGAAATGTCAAGCAGGAGTTTTGGATACGCTCGTGGATTTGGGCTTGTTGCCCTCCCCCAACATCTTTACTCCCCTCACTTTTTTCTTGCTAAACCATCATCCCCTTCGGACGATACTGCAACGCCTCCGCCAGATGACTTGATTCTATTCGCTCCTCCCCGGCCAAGTCAGCAATAGTACGCGCCAATTTCAGGATGCGGTGATAGGCTCGCGCGGAGAGTTGAAGCTGGGTCATTGCAGCCTTGACAAGTTGCTGGCCCGATTCATCTAATTCGCAAAACTGACGAACTTCTGCCACGCGCATGTCGGCATTGGTCATCACTCCATTTTTCAGCTCGCTAAATCGCGCTCGTTGACTTTGGCGTGCTGCCTCCACCCGAGTGCGGATATCGTCCGAACTTTCTCCCCTTCTATTATCAGATAGCTTCTCAAAATCTACGCGTGGGACTTCTATGTGAATGTCTATCCTGTCAAGCATGGGACCGGAAATCCGTTTTTGGTAGCGAGTTACGGTTTGGTGGGAACAAGTGCAGGCT
>NZ_CEYOSI010000240.1:0-5054 GCF_982879505.1 Candidatus Desulfolinea nitratireducens | reverse complement strand
GCTGGGATGCGTCGAGCCGTTGAGTTGATGGACAGCATGGTACGCACCTATGGTTTGGAGGCACGTTACGCGGGCACTGAATCCCTGGATATGCGTGTGCTGGATTTCGAGACAGCGCGGGAGAAAACACTGGACAGGCTAGAGGCTACCAGCCTCAGGTTAAGAGAACGCGGAGCAGAAGTTCTGTTGCTGGGCTGTGCCGGGTTGACAAATTTCGTTGATGCGCTTCAAAACAGAGTAGATATGCCCGTAATTGATCCGGTAGAAGCAGGATGCCAGGTTTTGAAAACGATCCATGCCAGCGGTTTAAATACCAGTCATATTGGGTTGTTCAGTTCCCCTGCACCTCAAAAGATGAAACACTTGGGGAAATTGTTCACAGACGATATGATCAAAGTTTTGAACAGAAAAAGGAAATAGTATTTCTTAAATGCTGATACAAAAAATCGCCGTTGACAAAAACAACGGCGATTTTTTATTTTAAATTATATTTATTTCTTGAATGCTATCTTCATTTCTTGTACAGTCAGCACATCATTGGGTAGACCATCTTCGACTAACGCCTGTCCTAGTTGAGTGATTTGCGGTGGTTCCACAAAAGTCTGTTTCAAAATATCTGGCTGAGCAAATATTTCCCGTGTTGGGCCATCCAGTAACTTACGACCTTGACCCAAAACAACAGTTCGTTCTGCATAATCGGCAACAATACGCATCTCATGAGTAATGATAATGACTGTATGCCCTTCTTCCTCCCGTAGGCGTTGGAGGAATTTCATTACTTCAATCGATTGGCGCACATCCTGACCAGTCGTGGGTTCGTCAACAATGATCGTTTTGGGGCGCATGGCTAAGATAGACGCAATTGCTACACGTTGTCGCAAGCCTTTATCGAGAAAGTAAGGATGTGTATCAAACACACCTTCATGTACACCAGCGACTTGTGCAGCTTCGAGTACGCGTTCTTCTATATCATCTTCTAACAGACCAATATTTTTCGGGCCATATGCAATTTCAGCCCAAACGCTGCGGTTAAATAATTGGTGATCAGGGTTTTGAAAGACATATCCAACTTTTGTTACCAATTGTTTGATGATGCCCTTTTGCTTTGTATCGAGGTCATCAACAATAACGCTTCCTTTTGTAGGTTTGAATAAACCATTTAAACACTTGGAAAAAGTTGTTTTTCCGGACCCATTTTGACCGATCAGGGCAATAAACTCTTTCTCCCCAATCTCTAGATCTATATCAAACAAGGCTGGGGTACCATCCGGATATACAAAGTCCAATTCTTTTACAGTTATTAGATTCTTCATCACGGTTACCGTTTCTTCAGGGCTTTTTGAGTAGCTTCGATACTGGTAGCAAGATCCAGCGGCAGTTTCGTTGCGGCAGGTAATGCCTTTTCAGCAATCAGCCACTGAACAAATTCAGAACTTTCAGGCGACAGCACACCACGTTCCTGCAGGTAATCAGGGTCAGAGAAAAACTTTCTTGTGGGTAAATACTTATCCACTAAACCATCATACATCAAAAGCATTTTATCGGCCAAGGGCGCTAACTGTTCCACATTATGTTCTACAACAATAAGGGTATGGTCGCCCGCTTCTTTTAGTCTGCGTAGAATATCAAAGATAAGATTTTTTCCTAATGGATCGATCATGGAGGTTGGTTCATCCATAATGATAATGGGCGGGTTCATCGCCAACACACAGGCAATTGCCACGCGCTGTTTTTGTCCACCGGAAATGTCGTAAGGGCTCTTATCAAGCAAATCCGGGATCAAGGTGATCTCTGCAGCCCAATCAATGCGTTCTTTAATTTTGTCGAGGTCAAAGCCCATGTTCTCTAATCCAAAAGCCAATTCTTCTTCAACGGTCATAGCTGTAAATTGAGCTTCGGGGTCAGAAAATACAATCCCGACATTTGTAGCTAACTGTAATGCATCAGAGTCAAAAACTTTCTCCCCGAAGACCTCTACCGACCCTTTATAAATACCATTATAGCTATGTGGTACCAATCCACTAATTGCAGATACTAGCGTCGTTTTGCCATGCTCGTTGGCTCCAACAATACCAACAAAATCATTCTTTTTTATTTCAAGGTTGATACCTTTGAGCGCAAAGCTTTTCCTGTGCTCATAACGCCACTCTAAATCTTTAAAAACAATCGCTGATTCCATATTTCCTCAATACCCTAAAAGGGGATTCCCAATACTTGGCGAAGGTAAATGTTCAGGGGTGAATTTTCAAGTGCAAACACACCAAAGAATATCTGCGCAATACCTGTTGCGACGAATATAGCTACCATGATGGTAATTGCAATGTAATCTCGCCTGGAATAGGAATACGTTGAGCGGATATAGTCTTCACGCGGTTTTCCAGTGCTTGTACGGCCTGTAAGCGTGTATCCGCGGGCAAACAATGCATTGCTGATTTCATTGGCTCGCCGCAACGCGATGGAAAAGAGGGGGATCAGGTACATCATATAAAGTTTTACCTGATCGCTAAATCTCATGGCTTTAGTATCCAAACCACGTGCCTGCTCTGCCTCACGAATTGTTCTGAAATCATCCATGAACATACCCGATGCTCTTATGGAAAGTCCAACAACATACGAGGCAACAAATGGTAATCGAAGCGCGCGCAAGCCAACCAGCAATTCTCGCTCACGATTTGTAGAAAAGTAAAGGATCGTGCCAAACAACATCGCGATCAGGCGCCAGTATGCAGCAAACGTGAAGAAGAAAGGTTGGTAATAGATTGTTATTCCAAACACTTCCAATGGAGTATTGCTGGGATCATTTCCGGGAGCCAAAATCACCACTGTAAACATAAAAATCGCCACTGTAAAGATAATCGGCATATATATTTTTAATTGCTTAGTATCAACTTTCCCCCACCGCAACAAGACCAGGTTTACCAGTAAAAGTAACATGTTGATTTCAGGGATAAAAATAAAAAGCGGGATAACCCCTAAGAAAATGAACAATACAAGCCGAGTGGCTGGATGATAATCATAAAAGGGGGAAATCATTGGCACATAGCCAAGCAACGTTTTTCGTGCTTTTGCGATTTGGCCAGTCGTTGGTGGTAAGGTAGCTTCAGTTGTCATAGGATGAGGGAATATCTGGATGGAACGGTCGCTCCATCCAGATATCAAGTTGTGTACTTAGGCCCAGTAGCCTTTGCAGAATGCTTTGCTGCGAATAACCAGCGGTGACACGTACTTCAGGATCAGACCACCGAGTATGATGGTTGGAATGGTGTTTCCAATAAACCAACCCAGAAAGGAAACAAACTGAGCTGCTTGAGTAATCAAACCAAAGGAGACCAGCATCGTGGTGCCCCAGGCTGCGCCAATCGCATTGGGAACGATCGCACCCCAAAGGATGAACACACCCCAATCCTTACCGGTGGGCAAACTTGGGTGTGCATTAAACTTTCGGAATGCCCAACCCGCAACCAATCCTTGAAGGATGTTTCCAGGAAGATAAGCAATCGATACTGGAAGCGGTGCAGAGCCGGATAACGAGTTTGAGATCAACGGGAACAATCCAGATGCGATGGCACCCCACCAGCCAAACCAGATGGAACCAATGCTTTGAACAGCCTGACCAGGCCAGAATGCAGACACAAATCCGATCGGAATTGCTAGTGCATAATCAAGCGATTTTCTTGGAAATGTGATAAAAAAGTAGGATGAGAGCAAAACGATATGTACGATCTTTTACAGAGGCAGAAAGCGCTGCTATAAAAGCCGGGTTGAAATCTGGCAATAGCTTTATCTTACGGCGCAGTCAGGTATTGCTTTTCAGCTCTGAGGGTTTCTCCTTGGATGAGATCGCTGCAAAAGTAGGGTACAGCCATGAAAGTGTTCGCATGGTAATCAAGCGATTTGAAGAAGAAGGTCTCAACGTTCTCAAGCAAGGCAAAAGAGGTCCGAAAACGACTGAGAAAGCAATTTCTCAAGAAAACGCAGAAAAACTAAAAGACCTGTTGCGGCGCAGTCCACGAGAATTCCAGAAAGACAGTAGCCTATGGACGTTGGCATTATTAGCAGAAGTCAGCTATGAAGAAAAACTTAGCACCCGAAAAGTGAGCGATGAGACGATCCGCACGACCCTGAAAGAGTTCGGTCTGAACTGGAAACGAGCTAAACGCTGGCTTCGCAGTTCTGATCCACATTACGCTCATAAAAAAAACGTCAAAAACGGCTAATTGCAGAAGCGAAAAAGAAAAAAGACTGGGCATTCGGCTTTCAGGACGAAGTTTGGTGGTCGCGCCTTACTCATCCTAATTTACATAGCTGGACAGATGAGCAACCTTTGAGACTTGTTGAGCAAACTCAAGATAAGGATGACCCTGATCCGAAAGCTTTTGCCTGTTATGGTATAGATATTCGGTTCCAAGAAACAGAAGAAGTTTGGATACGTTTCGTAGAAGGCAATCCCAGAAGCGATCCGACCATAGATTTTCTGAAATGGACCTTGGCAAAGACAGAGCGACAAGGTATTCGTGTCTTACTCATGTTCTGGGATCATGCTTCTTGGCACAAGAGTAAAAAGGTTCGCACATGGCTTCATCAGCATAATCAGGAAGTCAAGCGAGCAGGAAAAGGAACCAGACTTTTGGCTGTTCTTTTACCCAAGAAAAGCCCTTGGCTCAACCCGATTGAACCTCGATGGATCCATGCCAAGAGAAAGGTAATGGAGCCGGAAAGAAAGCTCTCTGCGAAAGAGCTATCCGAGAGAGTCTGTGCTGTCTTCAATCAGCCAGTTTTGCCATGGATAGCCAATTCCAAATTATCCACTTGATTATGCACTAGGGCTTGTCTCAATATGCCAACTCTTCATCTGTTTTAAAATCATTAGCCCTAAGAAAATAATCAAAGTAGGAATCACAGAAGCCTTTATCAGATATGTAGCAGCTAAAACAAAACCAGTAACAATGCACAAATAAAATCTGGGTTGATTTATCATTTTTAACATCAGAACATAACTTGTTTTGCCTCAAGTGGAAATGGAATATTAGGCATTGAGAATAAGACACTTTCTT
>NZ_CEYOSI010000239.1:0-5068 GCF_982879505.1 Candidatus Desulfolinea nitratireducens | reverse complement strand
TGGCCAGTCATCGGTCTTACCCTGGTCACTTTTTTATCACGGTTGACGCTCTTTTTTGGAGTAAAACATATCGGCGGTTTACAAACAGCCTTACTGGGGCTTGGAGAACTTGTTATCACAGTTGGGTTGGGCCTAATTTGGTTAAATGAGGAACTAAGCCTGCTTCAGTGGATTGGCGTAGCTGGGTTAATCGTCAGTCTTTTGCTTGTTCGGTTTGAAAAGAAAAAGGTAATCAATAGGCCAGGAGGTTGGCTCAGTTGGATTCGCCCCTCACAACAACTTCCTCCGGATATTCCCTGGGGACCTCATACATAATCACTATATCCCTTCAGTTTTATATACAAAAAGATAACCCGTTCCACGAACACTGACAATTGCCCCCTCTAAAGAGGGGACATTTTGAATCTTTTGACGGAGTCGACTTACCAGTGGACGGAGAATTTCTGGCGCTTCGTGTTGGGCAGTTTCATAGCCCTGGACAAGCAGCACTAATTCACGGTGAGAAAATACGCGTCCAACATTTTCGATGAAGATTCTCAATAGGCGTCCTTCCGCTGGGGTCAGGGGAGTTTCCTCTTCCTCATATTTAATTAATCGACGCGAAAGGTCAATTACTGTGCCATCTTTTAATTTAATGGTAGCAACCCGCTCATCTGGAGGTACGTCGGTGGCGTAGCCTTCCAGCGAACGGAGTTTGGCCTCCCGACGGGATAACCCCATTCGCACACTTGCCAAAATCTGGGCTGGCGAGGCTGGTTTGAGAAGATAATCGTGAATGCGAAGCCGCAGGGCTTCAACCGCGCTTTCTGTTGTGCCAAAAGCTGTCAGAAGAATTATTTCGGTTTCAGGGGATATTTCATTAACAATATGTACAACCTCAAGACCACCAATTCCAGGCATCCGCAAGTCGACGATCATCATATCGACATAGTGGTTCCTTACGTAACCGACGGCTAATTGCCCATTTGATGCAGTCGCAATAGTGTATCCTTCCAGACGCAAAATATCGCCAAGAGTTTTCAATGCAATTGGTTCGTCATCGACAATTAAAATAGTTTGGGGCATTATTTATCTCCAATTGGTAAAGTTACCTGAAAGCATGCTCCACTCTGATCGTTTGGAATAAATTCTAATTCGCCACCGAGGGCAGTAATAATGTTGTAACTCACGGTTAGACCAAGCCCCGTTCCACCCTCTTTGTTGCTGATAAAAGGCTCAAATATACTCGCCTGATCCCTGGGTGCGATCCCTGAGCCGCTATCCTGAAAAATTATATCAACTGTATCTTTTCTCCTGCGGGCGCTTATCTCAATCCTTCCGCCTGAGTCCATGGCATCGTAAGCATTCAGGATGAGATTGAGGAATACCTGCTGCAATTGCGCCCCCACAGCCATCACTAGCGGAAGGTGTTTTGGGAAGGCCTGACTGACTATAATATTTTTCTTCTGAAGCTGGGTATCCATCAATCCTAAAACATGGTTCAAAATATCTGGCAAATCAACCTTTTTTGGAGAAACAATACCTGGACGATAAAAATCCAACATACGCTGAACAGTCATGCTGAGTCGATCTAATTCATTCTGTGCCAATGTTAAATATTCTTTCCGTTTTTCATCCGGAAGATCCTCGCGCCCAGCCAAATGCAGGCAATTTCGCACCGCCTGCAAAGGATTATTTATCTCATGGGCAATCGATGCAGTCAGGCGTCCTGCCGTAGCCATTTTTTCGGCCTGTAAAAGAGCCTTTTGCGAATCCTCCACTTGCTGTACATACTCTCTTAGTTCAGCATACAAGGTCGCATTCTCAACCGCAACCGATGCTTGCTGCGCCAGAATCAGAAAAGTATCAAGGTCAATTTCACGAAAAGCTGCCTGAGCTATTTCCCTGCCTGCATATAACAGAGCATGGACACCTGAGTGGGAAATTGGCACAAAAAGTGCAGAACCCACTCCCAAATTAACTAACTTTTTTTGTAAAGAAGGATGTTCGGTTTCGGTTTCTGTGACTGTTACAGGAAGTCCCGTCTCACTGATTTTTGTTACCGCCTCCCAGGCAGTTTCGCCATCGTTTTCCGGGAAGGCTTGGCCTCGTTTCGAGAGCAGAGTCAACACCCCACTTTCTGGTGCATACTGGTAATATGCAGCTTGTTCACAACGCATCTGATTACAAATAGCCTCAACGATTAATTCTGGCAACCGATCTGGACGGGTTTCTGCTAGAAATGCTTTGGTCACATCAAAGAGTGGCCGCAGGGCTTCAGTATGCGCCGCATCTCGCTTCCGCTGATTATCAGAAAGCGCTTGCTTGACTGCATCAACAAGTTCCTTGCTTTCCTCAAAGGGTTTCAGAATCAACCCGTCTACTCCCTGGCGCAGGGCTTTGATGGCTGTTTCTACAGTTCCGAATCCCGTCATGATCAGAGTGGCGATATCAGGCTGCTGTTCCTTTGCGTAGGCGACCACACCAAAGCCATCTATCTCCGGCATACGAATGTCAACAAGGAGTAAATCAACCCGTTCTCCACGCAACTGTGCCATTGCCTTTTGGGGATCGGTAAATGCCAAAGTGCGGAAGCCTGCTCGCGTCAACAGTCGTTCACACAGTTTTGCAATGCCCGGTTCATCGTCAACGATCAAGACAAAGGGTCCGCTCATTGGTGATTTTCCTCAATGGGCAACCAAACATTAAAGCAAGTACCCTCATCGCTTGTGCTTTGCAAATCAATACTACCGTTATGATCTGTCACAATGCCATAACTTACAGCGAGACCAAGACCGGTTCCACCATCCTTTGCCTTGGTCGTAAAGAAAGGCTCGAAAATTCGATCAAGATCTTCAACCGCAATACCATCACCTGTATCTTGCACAGCCATTAATAGCCATTCCTTTTTGTCTTTTTGGCGGGCTTCAGTTTGAACAGACAATTTGCCGCCATTTGGCATGGCATGGAGGGCATTATGCAGGAGATTCAAGACGACTTGTTTCATCTGATCCCGATCCATTAATACCCAGGGAAGATCTTTGCCAAGCTTCATTTCAAAATCCACATTGCTTGTTTCAAGAAGGTGCCCCGTCAGGGCAGCAACATCTTCAATGACTTCATTCAAGTCAGCGCGTACCCGAACGCTTTCGCTTTGACGGGAAAAATCGAGCAGTCGACGGACAACACTCCGAGCACGTTTAGCTTCTCGTAAAACCATCTCAAGATCAGCACGCTGTGAAGATTCAGCTGGCAGGTCTTCAAGGACGAGTTCAGAGAAACCTGCAACTGTGGTAAGAGGATTATTTAGCTCATGGGCAATCCCCGCTGCCATCTCTCCAACAGCAGCAAGTTTCGCTGCCTGAATTAGTTTATTTTCCGCAGCATGCTGAGCTTCCATTCGTTTTTGCAGCTCTTTTTGAGTTTTTTGCAAGATTTGATTTGTGTCCTGGAGCATTTGATAACGATCCACGCTGGATACTACACTGGTTAAAAACCCAGCTAATGATTCCAGCGCCATAAGATCAGTATGTGTAAAGGCATTTTTTACACTGGCCTCCACATCAATGATTCCCAAAATGCGATCACCCTCCCGTAGAGCAACGCAAATTTCTGAACCGATCTCCCAGCCAGGGACATGTTCATAAGCTTGATTTTGGCTTACATCATCAGACATGATGCTCTCGCCAGTGGTAAAAACGTGTCCTGTGATTCCTTGCTGTGTGGGGGAGTCAAATTTATCCAGAGCAGATCTGACCAAGGGTGCTGCTGCGCCACTAATTCCCTTTACTTGCAGGTTTTGAAGATTATCCACAAACATCACAACCGCTAATTCATACGAAAAATGCTGTACAAGCAAGTCAGCTGTAATCTGGGCAACCTCCTCGACATTGGTCAACCCAATCACCTGCTGGACCACCTCATGGATAAGCCCAAGGTTCCCCGCGCGAGCCTCAGCTTCTTCCCGCAACCGGCCGTATTCCACCAAGCCAGCTAAATGGCTGGCGATAACGACCAGAAGATTCTCATCATAGCCGCTGAAAGCAGCTACTTCCTCACTCTGCAAAGCCAACACACCGATTACATTACCACGATACTTTAATGGAACAATCAAGGCTGCCTGCATATCCTTGTCGACTAAAGCATAGTCTAGTGCCTCCGCACTTTCAACACGGATATTCTTTCCTTCGCGAATAAAATTTGCAATCGGATGGCCTTCGACGAATTCGGTGCGTGGGGATAAGCGACGTTCCTGGTTACGATATTTTCGCAATGTTCTACCATCGGAGGAGAGCAAAAAGAGAGACAGTGATTCCGTCGCAAAGGTACGTGTGAGCAGTGCAAAAACGCGCCGTACAATTTGATCAAGATTCTGTGCCGAGGAAACGATCATCGCAAAATCATTGAGCATCGCCTGACGCCTTAAATGATTTGCCATCTCAGCAAAAGTGACAAACATCTCGACTGATGTTGCAGCATGGACGCTAAATCGTTGCAGTTTTTGCCACTCTGTCTCGCTGAATAATGCATTACGCGATAATGCAACAATTCCTGTGATGCGGTTTCCAATCATCAGGGGCAGAATTGCCCAAACCTCTGCGCTAGCGGGGAGCAATATCTCTTTTGCGATTATTTTCCAGTCAGGATGCCCTTTCTCCAATCGAAGAGAATCTGGTTTCGTTTTGATTTGGGCAAGAAGAGTGTCTCCCCCCATTGAAAGTTTTTTCCCTAAAATTTCGGGTAACTGCCAATGCGCTTCTATTTTCAGGAATCCATCCCCATAGATAGCCAGCCAGCCTCCATCACAGGGGATGTAGTGAACGATTTGCGCCAGTACCCGTGTCAATGACCGAGGCAGATCGTAGGGAATGGCCGCTTGCCCGCCAAAGATAAATGCGTCTTCAAGCTGCAAATCCAAATTATCAGAATAGAAGTTCCCGGAGTTGGTAAGCAAGCGCCAGACTCGCTGGTCCTTTTTTAATTGCTCATTAGCCCCCACAATTATAATTTTTTGTGTCTCTCTAAGCGGAAAAGGTATCTTCTCAATAAATAGGGGTAAGCAAAAAGGAGGGAGACCTTTTAATTTTTG
>NZ_CEYOSI010000238.1:0-5130 GCF_982879505.1 Candidatus Desulfolinea nitratireducens | reverse complement strand
TTCGCTAAACAAGCCTATACAATGGCTGCTTCAAACTAAAAACACAACTATCGAGATAGTTATTGGTTTCCCTGGCCCGGAGCGCCAGGACGGGCGATACGCCGAAAAACATCGGCTACTCACCTGTGCCGCACCACAAGTGCAGGCAACCAACTGGCGCTTATTTTGACAAACTGTCAGGTGGCTAGATTAGTTTTATTAAAAGATATTATGGTACTATTTTTATCAAATAGGATATAATTTTTTTGAATAGAAGCGCTAAAGTTGGGGGTATGAACATATTTATACCTGTTCGTTAATTGTTTGACAGTATGCTATGCAATTTGTCGTAGCCCTGAGATCCAAATAATGCTATTTCAAGACAGGAGGTATGTATGAACGAGAAGAAAGAAATAGACCGTCGCAGCTTTTTAGGCATGGCAACCTGGGCAATTGGGGGATTGATTGGAGCAGGTTTCGGCATCCCAGCCATTGCCTATATCATCAGCCCTGCAACGCGCAAGGACGAGGCCCAAGACTGGATCCGCCTGGGATCGGTTTCAAAGGTTGAGCTGGGAACTCCGACACTCTTCAAAACCAAGATCGAGCGCCAAACAGGCTGGATTACCAAAGAGGAAGAGCTATCCATATATGTGCTCACCGAAAACGGGCGCGACTTTGTCGCCATGTCAAATATCTGCACCCACCTCGGCTGTCGCGTACGATGGATCTCTGACCAGGAGCAATTCTTCTGTCCATGCCACAACGCAGGATTCTCAAAAAGTGGCGAGGTTGTCTCTGGCCCGCCCCCCCGTCCTCTCGACCAGTATCAGGTCAAGGAAGAAGACGGGCAATTATACGTTCTGGGAGGCTAATATGGGTTCAAAAATAGCAGACTGGCTTGATGAACGTTTGGGTTGGCGCAGTGTATGGGAAGCCATTTTTCTGCGCAAGATCCCCAAGGTAAATTGGTTATTCACCCTGGGCAGCGCAACGCTATTTGTCGCGGTTAATCAGGCTATTACCGGCATTCTATTGACGCTTTACTACGTACCCACACCAGACCACGCCTACAACAGTGTCCAATATATAACCAACGAGGTCGCAGCTGGCTGGCTGATCAGAGGGCTACATCACTGGGGTGCCAGCGCTATGGTCGTGCTGACGGTACTCCATATGTTACGTGTGATCTTCCTTGGTACCTATAAATACCCACGCGAAATAACCTGGTTCACCGGAGTATTCTTGCTGATCATCGTGATCGGTTTTGGTTTTACTGGTTATCTGCTTCCCTGGGATCAAAAAGCTTATTGGGCAACCACCGTCGGGACCAAAATCGCGAGTGTCACCCCTGGGATTGGCGATTGGATTTTACGCGTCATGCGCGGCGGCCCAGAACTATCTGCCGTGACCCTGGCGCGATTCTTCGGTGTCCACGTATGGGTGCTTCCATCAGCGTTGATGGCATTGTCAGGGCTTCACTTGTATCTGGTGATTAAAATTGGCATCAGCGAAATGCCCGGGAAGGATGATTAGCCATGAACGAAAAAGAGAAAAAAGACTATCTCGCTGGGTATAAAAAAGCCAAGGAAAAAGGCGTTCATTTCTATCCGGATATTCTTTTCAAGGATGCCGTAGTTTCCCTGCTGATCTTCATTCTATTGGCCGCACTGGCTTATTTTCTAGGCGCACCTCTTGAAGAACGGGCTAATCCCTCGGACACAAATTACACGCCCAAACCCGAGTGGTATTTTCTTTTCCTGTTCCAACTGCTTAAATATTTCCCTGGCGAGTTGGAAGTCATCGGTGTCATTGTTATTCCGACCCTGGCGATTATCTTCCTCTTTCTCCTGCCTGTTCTGGATCGCAGTGCGAAGCGGCATTATTCCAGCAGACCATGGATAATCGGGATCACATCAGTATTGGGGATTGGGATAATTTTTCTATCCATTCAATCGATCCGCGAAACCCCTCCACCCGCCGAAGCAGGCCTTGGAGACCCCATCGCAGCATTATACGCTGAAAACTGTGCCTCCTGCCATGGTCCGATGATTACCGTCCCCGAGGGCACAAATCTGCATTTGATCATCACCCAGGGCAGCCATGAGGGGGGTATGCCTGCCTGGAGCGGAGATCTGACCAACAATGAAATTGACGCCCTGGCAGGATTCGTTTTATCACCCAGAGGCCACGAGCTTTTCAACTCAAACTGCGGTGAATGCCACGAGACCGCTGAGTTGGTTTCCAGTAGTCCGATCGAATTAAAAGCAGCACTGAACCTTGGCAGCGAATATCCTGCGCACAGCGAACTTGACATTCCCAACTGGGATGAAGTTCTGAGTGCCCAAAACCGGACCTCACTACTCAACTTCCTGGTGGCTCCGGATGGACAACGCCTCTTTGCCATAAATTGCTCTGCCTGCCATGGCCGTTCAGTGGCCTTCACAGGAGAAGAAGCAGAGCTAGAGAGTCTAATCAGCCAGGGCGGACTCCATCTGGAGATGCCGCCGTGGCAGGAAAAATTGAGTTCTGATGATTTGGATGCGCTGGCCCGCTATGTCAGCAGCACAGATGCGTCGGCTGAAGACGCAGAACTTTTCAGCCAGTTATGCTCAAGCTGCCACGGCACGCTGATCCCGCAAATGAATGATTTTGACCTGGCGCGAGATAAGATTGCCACTGGAGGGGCCCATGAGACCATGCCCGTCTGGGGTGAGGTACTGACATCAGAGCAATTGGATGCCCTGGTAAGTTACACCATGGATGCTTCTGAAGGCACACCGCTTGAAGTCGGAAGAGATATCTTCTCAAAAAACTGTGCCCTTTGTCACGGAGATTTCGGTGAGGGTGGTGTCAATCCGGCCCGCCCAGATGACGTGATCGCTCCGATCAGTTCTGCTGAATACCTGAAAACGCGTGATGATCACACCTTGTTCCAGATCATTGCGCAAGGACAACCCAACTTTGGCATGTCTCCTTTTGGCAGTGCCTTTGGCGGACCGCTTGATGATGATCAGATCAACACGATTATTACCTATATGCGCTCATGGGAAGCCAACCCACCCGTTGAGTATCCGCCAGAAATGACTCTCCCTGATAATGTGGACCTCTCCGGGGTGGAAATCTTCGAAACATTATGCTCTCAATGCCACCGGCCTGACGGTAGCGGCATTGGACCTGTGTTAAGCGATCCTGATTTTCAGAAAAATAATACCGATCAGGAAATTTTCAACACGATCAGCAAGGGTCACCCGAACAGTTCAATGATCGCCTGGAGCCAGATATTGACCGATGATCAAATTCTGCAACTCGTGAAGATCCTTCGGAATTTGAATAATGATGGTAGCGAGGCTGGGACATCCGGACCGGCTTCCTTCGCAAATGATGTGCGGCCCCTTTTCGAGGAACACTGTACTATTTGCCACGGCCAGATGGGCGGCTGGAACGCCGATACCTCTGAGAATGTGATCAACACAGGGAATAATGCACCTTCTGTCATTCCCGGGGATGCAAAGAATAGTTTGCTTGCGCAAAAGATGCTCGGAACGCAATCCAGTGGAGGGATCATGCCTCCGGCAGGTTTATTAGCCGAGGATCAAGTCTGGATCATTTTGGATTGGATCACAGCTGGTGCTCCGGATAACTAAGATACTCACTTGAATGCAAGGTAAGCCAAGACCACCCGCATAGCGAGTGGTCTTTTTGTTTCGGGCGTATCGCCCTCAACTCGCAAAAGCGATAATGAAGGTCCCGTTCCCTTGAAGGGACCGGGACCTTTTTATAAACAAAAACAAGGCTGCCAAATGGCAGCCCTGTTCGTATTACTAGCTTTCTATGGTTTGAGGCTTATTCAAATGCTGCGAGAGAAGCTTCGAGCAGTGCTTTGGTGTAAGCGGGGTTGTGGACGCCATGGCTGGCATCTTCAACTGCAATGTAGATGTAGTTCCACAATGCTGCGCCTTTGGCGGCTTCGTATTTGCCAACAACGGGGTGACCAGCTTCGAGTTCGTACATACCTTCGGCTTCGAGCAATTCACCGAGTTCAACAAGCATCTCGTCAACTTCGGTCTGCAAGCCACTGAAATCAAAGTCTTCGATATCAGCATGGCAGCCCAGGCAGGCAGCAACGCTCGGCAGGAAGGTGTGATTGTCAGCTTCGCCTAAGTGGCAAGCTACACAGGTGCCTTCGACCATCGAATAATGTGCGCCGGGTTTACCTTCAACTTCACCGCCGCCACCGACACCCATCAGCATAGCTGTTTGTGGGCCATGGTGCGGGCCCCAATGGGTGCTGGTAACATCAACCAGACCTTCTTCGTCCAATGCAAATCCGCGGCGAGGCTGGTGGCAATTAGCACACAGGTTGCCTTCGCCACCGTCATAGGTGACGTCTTCAAAGGCATACAGAGGCACTGCAGCTGTGGTCTCAAGAGCCCAGTCGTCAGCGGTGAAGCTGGTGTGGATCGCATGGCAGGTGCGGCAATCCTGATGGGTGACATCAGCGATATCGCCTTCCCAGGCATCCGGGGTGCTGCCTTCAGCGACCATTTTACTAAATGCTGCGCCTGAGTGGCATGCGGCACAACCGCCACGGCCACCCGCATAAGCGGTAGCAGTGCCGGCACCATGGACAGAGGCTTCCCACGGGGCTTTCTTTCCGGTGATGACAGCAGTGTCATTATGACATTCGGTGCAGGTCAGGTCAGCAGCCATGGCTACTTCACCAGCGGGTCCTGCGGGGCCTTCTGCGCCAGCGGGTCCTGCGGGGCCTGCAGGACCTTCTGCGCCACATGCAGTCAGTAAGACCGCGGCAACGAGTAGTGTAGCTAATACTAGCATTTTCTTAGACATTCTTTAATTCTCCTTCAATATTCTAAAATTGTACGATTTTGAATTGCTAAATATTTTTGGCGAAATTGGTTAATAGGCACCTCCAACGATAGTATTCATGAGATTAATACCAAAAGCTCTCATGTTGCGTTAATATTTATATAAGTATATCTGTTTGTGATAATTAACCCAATGCTACCTATCACTTTGGCTTAGTGATATATATCACCTTTAGTTATGTGATTTACTTTTGAGATATGCAAAGTCTTATACAGGATATTAAGGTCATTTATGCCATATAACCCAATGTTATTTCGTTAT
>NZ_CEYOSI010000237.1:0-5262 GCF_982879505.1 Candidatus Desulfolinea nitratireducens | reverse complement strand
GCCGTCCTTCGCGCAGCATCCTTTAGGGCGGCGGCGGGGACGCCGCCGGGAGCACTTAGGCAAATGTTTATTGAATATGCTGCAGGAAATAGGCTGCCAAACTCAGGAAGATAAAGAATCCCAAACTGTCTGTCGCGGCAGTTACCAGAACAGAAGATGCCAAGGCCGGGTCGATCCCAACTTTCTCCAGGCCGAGGGGAACAAGTATCCCAATCAGTGAGCCAAGACTCAGATTAGCGACCAGTGCCAAGCCCAAAACAAGGCTTAAATATATATTTCCGCGCCAGAGATAAACACCCAGCGCGACGGCTGCCCCGACCGCGACGCCCAAAAATAATCCCATAATGAATTGACGAACAATGATACGACGCTGCGACTTTGCACTGATGCGTTCCGTTGCAAGGGTACGCACCGTCATAGCGATAATTTGGCTGGCGGTATTGCCTCCCTGACCAGCAACAACGGATTGGAACAATGCCAAAACCGCTGCCTGAGCAATGACTTGCTCGAAATTGCTGATCACCCAGGCGCCAAAAAAAGCGGTGATCGTACTCAGATAAAGCCAAGGCAAACGCCCTTTTAGCTGCTCTGTGATGGAGCTATCCGGATCAAGTTCATTATCAGAGATATTTGCCAGGCGATAAACATCTTCGGTGGCCTCTTCTTCGAGAACATCCACAATATCATCGTATGTGATCACACCCACGATAATGCCATCCTCATCTACAACCGGGATCGCAGAGAGGTCATAATGCGCCATCGTCCGGGCACAATCTTCCTGATCCACTCCAACTTTGACGGAGATCACATCTGCATTCATTATATTTTTGATGAGGGTGTTATCCCCTGCCAGGATCAATTGGCGTAAATTGACCCCCCCGCATAATTGTTTCTTTTCATTGGCAACAAACAGATAATAAATCTCATCTGAATCCGGGCTCCAACGACGCAAGGCTTCAACAGCTTCATGCGCTGTCATCAAGGGTCGCAAAGCCAGAAATTCGGAGGTCATCAGACCGCCCGCGCTGTCATCAGGGTGGATCAAGAGCGGACGGACATCCTCAGGATCGTCGAGGCGGGCCAGGACTGCCCGGGCTTGCTCCTCCGGCAGGTCACCGAGCAAATCGGCGGCCTTGTCCGGCTCCATCTCATCCACGATGCTGGCAATGGTCTCTATGGGCAGGGAGGAGGCCAGTTTTGCGGTCTCGGGATCATCCATGTCTTCGAGAATATTTGCAGAGTAGGCCAGGTCGAGTTTTGGCAGAAGCTCCATCTGCTCATCCTCGTCCAATTCTGAAAAAAGGATGGCCTGATCCGGGCCGCGCAGCGTCTCGATCATCTGGATCGCGGAATCGAAATCATCTCGTTCCAACGCATCCTGAAGCCGCGTCAAAAGTTTTTCTGTATTGAAAATCATGAGAACACCTCTCAACTTCCCCCGAGAGATTTTTATAGAAAACCTGCCCCGAGGGAGTTATTTATCTTGGTGTGGACGCTTGTCGCGCCCACTGGGACTGGGGACAGATTCGTCGTTCATTTGCTTCCTTAACCTATATAAAATCCAGAATCTCAATAGCTTATTCTAGCGATTAAGCGGTGTGACGTCAAGATGATCTCTCTTAATCGTTCAAGGGGCTGCGCGCTGAATAGCTACTTGCCTGACAGGATAAGAAGAGAGTTGTAAGGTAAATATTATGATTGGATATGTAGTTTTGGTTTATAAGTAGGAGTATCTGCAAAATGCACGCCAGGGTGATTTCATACCGCTTACAAAGCCCAATAATCATCACTTATTCAGAAATTATGGAATTTTTTCATTCCATGGACAGTTTTTTTTAACCATTTTTGGGGTTAAACCGGAGTTGGGCGCTTGGTCTGAGCTATCGTTGAAGTACTTTTTTTGTATCACAGGAAAGTGAAACCTATCCAACCCAAATGCTCTTCGGCAGGTAATCGGGAGTAACTATGAGTGACACTGTCTCAACGTATTCTGGATGGCTGTTCCTCTGTGCCTTGCTTGTCTATGGATTATTTCTGATTTACTCACTGGTGTTCGCTGATGATCCTAACCGTCTGCGAAAAGGATATGCAAACCTTGCGCTGGTCTTCGGATTTGCATTTACCTTCTGGGTAAGGGTCCCGAATGAGACCACGAAAAACAGCTTCAATTTTCCGATCGATCCACCCGCACACTCCCCTGCCCCCATACTCCCACGCGAAGCGCCCAACACCTACTTCCCCACCTCATCCCTTCTCCCTCAAACCCCTAACTCTCCACCGGCCCTCTTCTTCACCGGCGACCTCAACCCCGCCCCCGCTGACCCTCCACCGACCCTCTTCTTCACCGGCGACATCAACCCCGCCCCCCCTAACTCTCCACCGATCCGCCTCCTCTTCACCGGCGACATCAACCCTGGGCGTTGCCCGGCGCAGATCGCCCTCGCGCTCGTCAACGACGACTTTACCCTGCCTTATCAGGCCGTGGCGGACGAGCTGCGTGCCGCCGATATTACGATTGGCTCCCTCGACGGCTCGATCTCCGATAAAAGCCCGCCCTCGCCCTGTCCGCAGACCATGAATCTAATTGGCCCCTCGCGCACGGTAGAAGGGTTACAATTCGCAGGTTTTGACGTGATCACGGTGGCGACTAACCACGCCAAAGACTGCGGCGCGTTGGGATGGGGCTGCGACAACCAATCCTTGCTAGATACCCTACGCTATCTTTCGGAGGCAGGCATCCAGCCGGTGGGTGCCGGGGAGTCGCTGGCAAGTGCGCGTGCCCCCGTGATTGTAGAGCGGCAGGGCGTGCGTTTTGCATTTCTGGGCGTCACCGAGGTTGGGCCGGAGACGTGGGCGAGTCAGTCCCTGCCCGGCACGGCTCCGCTCTCGGATGAGGCCCTCCCGGCTATCATCGCCGACATCGCGGCTGCCCGCGCCGAGGCCGACGTTGTCGTCGTGCTAACGCAATGGGGCATCGAATACGAGACTGCGCCCACACCCGATCAGATGCGCTGGGCGGGCGAGATGACCGCCGCCGGCGCGACGCTCATTGTCGGCAATCATCCGCACGTCGTGCAGGCAGTGGAGACCTTCCATGGGGGGCAGGTCGTTGCTTACGCCCTGGGAAATTTTGTTTTCGATCAGCATCCGAGGCTCGCCCGGCAGGGTGTAGTGTTCGAGGCCGTTTTTCAGGGCGGGGCGCTCGAACGCTGGGAGCTGCATCCCATCCATATTTATAATTTCCATCAGCCGCGCTGGGCAGAACCTGGCGAAGCCGTTGCGATTTTGACCCGGATCGAGGCGGCGAGCGCAGAATTGCCAGATCGCTGAAGATCGTGAAAGGTAAGGGCTTCACGCATCACGATTCATCGAGGCGGGCCAGGACTGGTGGGATGCGCCCCGTTAAATTGAGATTTTTGCTCTCGAATATTCACCGTATAATGAGCATTGTCCATGTCCCGCCCACCAGCAAGCCTGCCGTCTCGCCCCGATGAGCGCAGCGAAAACGGGGTGCCCCGTTGGGCGGCAAAGTTCCAATTCGATGAAAATTTTTCATAAATATGATCAGGTGAAACGAAACTATTGATTTCTTTCCAAAAAGTTAAGATGATACCTTTGGATAATTAAAATGAATCGAAAATCAACTAAACCTACTTCCAATATTCGTTCCAGGATTGAAAATCTGTATTATTCTCCAACGCTGGCAATCAACGATCAAGTTCAAAATATTCGAGATGATGGGTTGCAAATACTTCATCTGGGATTTGGTCAGTCTCCGTTTCCAGTACATCCAGTTATTCAATCTGCGCTACAAGCCAATGTGGATAAGAATTTGTATTTACCTTCAGCTGGGTTGCCTGAGTTGCGCCATATTGCAAAAAATTATTTTTCTAAATCATTAGGGTTCGATGGAGAAGGTTATGAAGCAATAATTGGACCAGGTAGCAAAGAGCTTTTATTTGATATCCAGATGGTTGTAGATGGGGATTTGCTACTCCCGGTTCCATCGTGGGTCAGTTATGCCCCTCAAGCAATGCTGATAGAAGATCGTGTGATCAAAATCCCAACTGTAATTGCTGAAAACTACCATATCACTGCTGAGCGGTTGGAAAATGCGATTCAATCCGCAATTCGAGATGGGAAAAATCCACGCAAGTTAATTGTCAATTCTCCTAATAATCCCACTGGTTTAATATTGCCCCCGGCGCAAATATCCGAAATTGTGCAGATTTGTAGAACATACAATATCCTGGTCATCTCTGATGAGATCTATGGGTTAGTGGATTACAAAAGAGATCATGTCAGTATTGCCCGTTTTTACCCAGAAGGTACCATTGTAACCAGCGGGCTTTCAAAACATCTTTCATTAGGGGGCTTCCGTTTAGGTATTATCTTAATCCCCAAAACGCTGATGGCGATTTATGACGGTGTTCTCAGGGTGGCGAGCGAAACCTGGTCGTGTGTGTCTGCCCCAATCCAATTCGCGTCGATCCAAGCATTCAAAAACGATTCCCAAATAGAAGACTATATTCGAAGTTGCACCCGGATCCATGCTTTGGTATCACAGTATGTGCGAGATGCGCTGGCTAACATTGGCGTTGATTATCCCGATCCACAAGGCGCCTTTTATCTTTACCCCGATTTTGAACCTTTTAGAGTCAAGCTCCGAGAACGCGGTATTGAGACGAGTGATCAGTTGGCGATAGATTTGTTGATGAAAACACACATCGCAAGCTTACCTGGCACAAGCTTTGGAGATGAGCCTGGTAAGCTTCGATTAAGGTTGGCATCTTGCGACTTTGATGGTCAGACTGCTCTAGATTTCTTTAGAGATCATCCAAGTTGTTCTCCAGAAAAGTTTGTCTCAGCCTGTTGTCCGAATATAAAGTTGGCTTGCGAACGATTAGAGTCTTACTTTTTTCTCTGATAACCGATCTAAGTCAGGATAGTCTCAAATACGGGCAGCATGACCCCATTTGCAGCGGATTTAGCTTCGCCAAGGTGATTAGCAAGGTCCCGCAACGCCGCTAGCCTGGCATGCTACCAACGCTCTTTCTAACTGTGTGCGGCAGGAGAACGTTGTATCATTCCGCTTGACTTTTCCATTTTGCTTTGTATAATGAATTAATTCGCCTTTACTGGTGGGTTAATGCGAACCAGGGTGTTATGGTCTGGTGGCAATTGAGGAATAAACCAATCGAACTTAGGAACGAAGTACCTGATAATCAATTTGAATTGCCTGGTTTTCATCCTACAAAACTC
>NZ_CEYOSI010000236.1:3519-5265 GCF_982879505.1 Candidatus Desulfolinea nitratireducens | reverse complement strand
CCCGGCCATAGCGCAGACGGTTTAGCAGCAAACCCGGGAGAAGTTTAAGGATGCGTAGATACATCTCTGTTTGTGTATATTGGTTTACCCCATTTGGACGATAGCGGATACTGCCGCCAATCCCGGCGATCAATAAATTGCCAACGCGTGTGGTTTTTAAATCCAGGTTCACTCCCCCCTCTGCTTTTGATTCCTTATTGTATTCATCATACTTTGGATCATGATTTCCTGGCACATAGTAAAGTGGTATCCTGGCTATGGTAAGAAGGTATTCCAAATACTCATAATGCAGATCGCCACAGCCAAAAAGCAAATCAATCTCATCAAAATAATGATTTGCAGCAAGGGTATAAAGTCGCTCTACAACCAGGTCACTGACAGTCAGGATTTTCATTTCGCGTTTATTTTGCCTTAGTTTAGTGGAAAGGACAAGGAATTTTGGTTGAGTGGGTTCTTTGTATATATGACAAGATTTCTGGCAATATTCCTGAATATGCGGAGAGCCTCCTGACTCTCGGATCAGCTTAGAACCTATCCTGAAATTCTTTTGTAGTAACGGCTTCAGCCGTAAAGAGCGACTAAAGTCGCCACAACGGGATATTTTTAGGATGGATATTTAGATAATATTTTCCTCTTATAATAGATCAGCTATTATGTTTGTTGACCAATATTAATCCATGCAAGTCCGGGAGAGGCAAAGTATGGGTAAGGATCTGAAAAATTATCTCTGGTTGTTAAAACTTGGCGCCCTGGTGAATCTCTATTTCCTGGGTCGAACCTTCGTTCCACCTCTGGCTTCCGTGGATGCCCATGTTCTGATCCCCGCGCAGATTTTTTTCGCCGTGTCCGCATTTCGCTGTCTCTTCCCGGTCCGCTACAAGGATAATATCGTCTTCCACTGAATCCCAGGCCTGGGGCGGCCTCGTCGGCATTATTTGGATGACCGCTTATTGGGCTACCCTGATACCGGTGTGGGTGTATCTGATTGTTCAAGAAGTTTGAAAGCTTGATTTTTTATTATGGATTGTGTTTATCTGCCGATAAACTTCCTGTATAATGCTTCTTGGATCTAATTCAATGAAAAGTAGTTGAATTCATTATGGAGATAGGATGAATAAATTTCTTGAAAGACTGAATACTGATGAAATTTTGGTCGCAGATGGAGCGACCGGTACCAACCTGCAGAAGATGGGCATCCAGCCCGGGATAGCGCCCGAAGATTTGGTGATGGACGCCCCCGATACCATCCTGGAATTGGCTACCGCTTTTGTGGATGCCGGTTCCGACATTATTCTGACCTGCACCTTTGGCGGATCCGGGATCCGGATGAAAGAGTCGAAGTACGCAGATCGCGCCAGGGAAGTAAATTTACGGGCAGTGGAGCTGGCCCAAAAAGCCGCTTCAAAACGGAGCGAGGTGTTAGTGGCTGGCTCGATCGGTCCAATTGGCGCTCTGATGAAACCCTACGGCCCATTGGATCCTGAGGAGGCAGCTGCAAGTTTTGCAGAGCAGGCCGAGGCCCTGGCTGAGGGCGGTGTGGATCTATTGGTAATTGAGACCATGTTTGCCTTCGATGAAACGGACGCAGCCTTTGAAGGGGCCCGCTCCGTGACTGATCTGCCCATCGTGGTTTCCTTTTCATATGATCGAGGTGTCAGAACGATGATGGGTGTCAAACCAACGGATGTGGTCAAGTCTTATCAGAAAAAGGGCGCAACCCTGGTGGGAGCCAATTGTGGGACCACC
>NZ_CEYOSI010000236.1:0-3509 GCF_982879505.1 Candidatus Desulfolinea nitratireducens | reverse complement strand
CCTTGGAAAATATGGAAAAGATCATCAGGGAATATGCTGAAACCGCCCCGGGCTTTTCTCTGTGGGCCAAGCCGAATGCGGGCCTGCCGGAAATGGATCTGGAAACCAACACCGCAATTTACAATATATCGCCTGAAGAGATGGGTAAGTTCGCGAAGAAATATGTGGCACTTGGCGCACGGGTCGTGGGTGGTTGCTGTGGCTCGACCCCAGATCATGTTGCCGGAATTGTGAAAGCGGTGAAGTAGAGTAGAACCCCATGTTATTATTTCTGTCTGGACAAACACAGACTATGGCTGTATACTGTCTCGAATTAAGGAAATAATCGATGAGAGAAATAATGATTGCCTCCAGTCTGAATATCGCAAAACCCGCCATGTCTATGATGATGGTTATGTTTGTATATCCCGCCGAGGCAGAATAATCCCATTCCTACTCAGAAATAAATGAGAAAAGCTGCCAATCAGGCAGCTTTTTTGTGTTTCAGGAATAGAGCAAAGAGGTTGCCGGGCAGGCAATCTCTTTTTATTTTGAGCCCAAATTATTAAGGAGAAATCGTGAATAACCAAAATAATCAAGCAAAGAAAAGCACTCTAAGCAATAAGGCGGAACTGCTTAAGTTGGCTGGCCCATCGACGCAATCTGTGCATATCAATGGGATCGCCAATCCCTATCGATCAGTGGGGGAGCCAATCGTCCAAACAGCAACCTACCAATTTGAAGATGTGGCCGACCTTTGCGCGTTTCAGGAAGCGCAATTATCGGGTGATGATCATGATCGGATTGAATATGGACGCTATGGAAATCCTACAGTGAACGCGGTTGAAAAACGCATTGCAGGGCTGGAAAATGCAAATGATGCGCTTCTTTTTTCAACCGGGATGGCTGCGATCACGACAACCTTGCTTGCTTTATTATCCAGTGGCGATAATATCATCATCACGGATGATTCTTACCGCCGTACCCGCCAATTTTGTGAAATATATCTGAAACAGATGGGGATCACAACCACAGTTGTGCCGATGGGGGATTATGAAGCCTTTGAAGCCGCAATCCTGCCAAATACTCGACTGGTGATCTCAGAATCTCCCACCAACCCTTATTTGCGCACACTTGACCTGGAACGTTTTGTTGCCATAGCAAAGAAACATCAGGTTAAGACATTTATTGATTCAACCTTTGCCACACCCCTGAATATTCGTCCCCTGGATTGGGGTGTGGATCTGGTTGTCCATTCAGCCACCAAATATCTTGGCGGGCATAATGATATTTTGGCTGGTGTCGTAGCTGGAGGATCAGGGACGCTCAAGGAATTGCGGAATGCGCTGGGCATCTTTGGGGGAATCTCAGATCCCCATAATGCAGCCCTTTTATTGCGGGGGATCAAGACTTTGGGATTGCGTGTGGAACGGCAGAACCAGAATGGCCAGGCGATCAGTGAGTTTTTGGAAGGGCAGCCAAATGTTGAGCGGGTTTGGTATCCCGGTCTGCCCTCCCACCCCGATCATGAAATCGCAAAGCAGCAGATGAGCGGATTTGGCGGTGTGGTTTCATTCACCGTCAAAGGCGATCTGGAAAGCACATCCCGCTTTATTGACGCAGTCAAAATTCCGCTGATCGCCGCCTCTTTGGGTGCTGTTGAAACATTGATCGAGCCACCCGCAATAATGGCATACTATGATCTAACAACCGAGGAACGGCTGGCTGAGGGCATCTCAAATAATCTTGTCCGCCTGGCCCTGGGGATTGAGGATGCGGAAGATATTATCGCCGATCTGGAGCAGGCCCTCGCCGTAGTGTAATTATTCAAGTAGTATATTTATTTTGAAGGCCTTCAGGAATTTATGAAATAAAATAGCTACAACCCATCATAAAATCCCACTTTTGGCAGCTGTGGCGACTGCCCCGGCACGTGAATCCACATTCAGTTTTTGAAAAATATGACTGAGATGCGCTTTCACAGTTCGCTCCGAAATCCCCAATTTATAAGCGATCTCTTTATTGCGTGCCCCGTCTGCAACCATTTCCAGAACTTCAAACTCGCGTTCAGAGAGTGGATTATCAACAATATTTTTCGAAACAGTTTCTTCCTGTTGGTAGTTGAGCACCCGATTTAAAATATCTGGCGTGAGCAAGGTTTCTCCACGCGCGGCGGCCTGGATGGTGTTGATCAGTGTTTCGCGATCGGTATCCTTGAGCAGGTACCCGCGTGCTCCAGCCTTCAGGCCGCGAAGGAGCAAATCGTCCTCTTTATAGGTTGTCAAGATAACGATGGCAAGTTCGGGGTGAGTCTGTCTCAGCGTCTCGATGGCGGTTATCCCATCCATGACTGGCATCTGCAAATCCATCAGTACCAAATCCGGGAGATGAGCATCCACATGCACCAGAGCTTCTTGCCCATTTACAGCTTCCGCAACTAGCTCAAGTTCAGGAACGGTGTCGAAAATAAGACGCAATCCCTCGCGGATAATGAGGTGGTCGTCAACGATCAGGATGCGGATGGGGGCGCTCATCTTATTTCTCCAGTTTCATCCAATAAAAAAACGAATTTGATGGTCGTGCCCTCATCAGGAATGCTGAGAAGCGTATACTGGCTGTTGGTTAGTTGAGCGCGTTCCTGAAAGCCCTGCAATCCAAAATGCCCGCGCTGGGGGATACCTTCGGGATCGAAACCAATTCCATTATCCCGGATGCTAAGTTCGAGTGTGTTCCCCAAATGAATGACCGAGACCTCTGCCACCTCAGCTTGGGCATATTTCTGGATATTGGTCAATGCCTCATGCAGTACGCGCCGCGCATGATGCCGGATATGCTGGGGCAAGATATTTTTAGTATTCAGCTGAGTGGTTAACTTATAATTTGTTTTTCCTGTCGCGTTATATTGCTCAACCAGTTTTTCAACCGTTTTTTGAAAATTACTATCTTCATTACGCAAATCTTCAATCGCAGCCCGGGATTCGCTGAGGGTGTTGCGAGCGCGGTCCAAAGCCTGTGTGAGAACCTGTTCGACTTTCAAATGATCGTTTTGTTGTTGATATGCCTTCAGCGCCTCCAATTGTAAGATCAACCCGGCTACTCCCTGTGCGAGGGTGTCGTGGAGTTCGCGCGCCATTCTCTCCCTTTCCGCTTGCAATGTGAGTGATTCGTTGCGGGCTGCGTAGGCCGCAAGCTCACTCATGGCAGACCTGAGATCGGTGGCAAGTTCCTGAGCGCGCGCGCTGCTTTCTAGCTGCCTGCGGAAAAGCACCATGAAGATGATCAGAATTATCATGGTCGAAATCGTGGGTGAAAGCCAATCTTGGAGCGTTTCTAGGCCTCCGACGAGGAGATAACTAAGGGGTGTCAGGACAAGGAAAGTGAAGACAGCAGACCAGGAAAGCCATGACGTGCCAAATGTTCCTATAGTTTCTCCGATCATGGTGGCGAAGATCGCCAGTACCAATTCTGGTGCACCAGAAATGAAAATGGCGAGCATACTCAGGACACCTTGTGTCATAAGATAAGCAATA
>NZ_CEYOSI010000235.1:3264-5328 GCF_982879505.1 Candidatus Desulfolinea nitratireducens | reverse complement strand
TCGTATGCCCACCTTCGCAGGATGGATAGCCAATTGAATCTCCGGAATTCAGGATCGTACCTAATTTGGCGCGACCGGGGGTTGCGATATGTAGATACAGGATTGACCAGCCTGTTCGTTCGTCCCCATCCATATCAAGGTCAAGAATTGCCAAACCGCGATCCACGCGTGTTACCATCCCGTTTGCAATCGCAACCGTATATTGTTGCGGATCAGCGACAAAGCAGCCACTGAAATCTGTGGGTGGTGCAAAATCCAGCGCGGCAAATGGAAAGCCTTCTCCCCAGCCGGTATGGGGCGCACCGGTATAAGTCCACGTTCGTGCTCTGGGGAAGGGGAGGATCATTTCAGGTTGCTCTAATGAGCCAGGGATGTGGATCCGGTCATCCAGCCACGGATCGCCAAAGAGATTGGTATATGTCTCAAGCAGCCCCTCTGCCCCAATTGCCCGTTCATACCTCGACCCTGAGAGGGTGCGCGAAAAATAATATTGGATCCCCACCGAAGCAGCATTCTGCCACGGGTCAGGTCGTTCGAGGCTGCCATCAGTACGGTCAAACTCTGTCTGGCTGCCGCCGCGCCAACCATAATAGCCATTATTGAGCGTATTCGCAGCCCAGATCAGTTGAAGATACATCCCCTGATGAGATATTGGTTCAATATAACCCAGGGTATAGGGTGTTTCTGGCTCTTCCATTTTTGTCAGGGCGCCAGATTGATGTTCGAGGATAGCCAGAAGAAGGCGGGGGCTGACACTGAAATTGGTAGCAACGTAACTCACAATTTCAGCACCGGAGCGATTTTCTCCTCCAGCATAATCTCTATGCTCTTTCAACCATCCAGGATAGGCATCTACATAACTTTGAATATCAAAATCAATCCCTGCCGGACCATTTACAAATGCCGAATCGGGCATGATCTGGAACTGACTGCCCCAGAGCGGTAAATAATAGATCGGGATCTGCATCGGCATTCCCGGGGGAAGAACGCTTACATTGTGAGGGATAACGGGATTATTAACGAGGATCTCTTCTGCGCTGGTGTTAAATCGCCCTGCCAACCCGGAAATTGTATCGCCGGTTTGGGCAACATATTCCACCAGTTCGCCGGGGTCAAATTTTGGACGTGTGATGTAGGGTGTGGAGGTAGCCTCAGGGGTAGGGGCAGCCGTTGCATCAAATTGGATAAGGGCATCTGGAGGTGCGCATCCCACTAATAACAGGAAAATCAGCGCAGTATATATTCCATATTGCAATGCGTGCTTCAAGGTTTGTTTTTTTATAAAAATATACATCAGCTAATAAGTGCTAATCTTCTTTATTTTCTTCAGGGTTGTCACGGAAAATCACAGACCAAGCCTCACCCACCTGACTGGATGTGATCGTTTCGTCGTCGCGGGTCAAACTTCCAAAATAGGGTTTTTCGGCCGCGTGGGCGATCCAGCCATCGAGGTTGAATGGCAAGGCACCATCGGCTAAAATCCATTCGCCGTTATATTTACGGGCAAAATGCAGATGGGTTCCGGTGGAAACGCCACCCTCGCAGGAAGGCTGCCCAAGGCGGTCATCCACTTCGACCCAGGTTCCAAGCGGAATGCGTCCCACTGTGGCAATATGGAGATAGAGCAAATTCCAGCCGGTCTCTTCGTTGCCATCACCATCGAGGTCGAGTATCACCACGCCGTGATCAGAGGTAACCACCAGGCCTGGCGCAGAGGCAACGACCCATTTTTCTGTCTCTGCACAGCCACTGAAATCATTGGCGGGGGCGAAATCCAGCGCTGCCTGTGCGCCCTCATGTTCCCAGGCAGAGTGAGGGCCGCCAGTAAAAGCCCATTCCCGACGAGGTTCAAAGGGCAAAACCATGGGAGGTTGTTTCAGCCCTGCCGGGAAAAGGGGCTCAACGCTTTGGGCGCGTGTCCAGGGGGATCCGAATAGTTCTGCATAGAGTGCGGGGAAGCCCACGCGTGGATCAACAGCCTGGGCCCAGCGATCAGGATCCAATTTTTGGGCGAAATAATATTGAATTGCAACGGAACCAGCATTCAGGTCAGGGGCGATCCGC
>NZ_CEYOSI010000235.1:0-3164 GCF_982879505.1 Candidatus Desulfolinea nitratireducens | reverse complement strand
GGCGAAATAATATTGAATTGCAACGGAACCAGCATTCAGGTCAGGGGCGATCCGCATTGTCGTTCCATCCAAAAAGGTCAATTCGGTTAATTTTCCAGATCGCCAATCGTAATAGCCGACTGCCAAATCCTGGACAGCCATCATCATTTGGCGGAACATGCCGTGTTTGCGGAAATCTATATAACCCAGAGGATAATCTGTTTCTGCCAGGTTGCCAGGTTGCCCCAAAACCCAGCCTGATTCATATTCTATAAGCGCAACGAGAAGGCGTGGGTTGAGGGAGTTTTCTGCGGCGAGACGGGTAACCCCTTCTGCGCCAGTTGTCCAACTCGTGGTACCCAGATATTCCCTATATTCGCTCAGATAGCCTCCCGCCTCAGCGACATAGGCAAGGGTATCAAAATCCAGGCCAGTAGCAGAGAAAACTACTTCACTATCGGGGAAGATTTGTTCACTGGAGGTGGTCTCATCGAGCCTGTCGGGGATCACCAATAAGGTATTGGGGTCAAGGAGAGAGCCTGGTTCAGGCATTTCTCCGGTTGAAATGATTTCCTCCACTTCAACAGCAAAATGTGAGGCGACTACCTTCAGTGAATCTCCCGATTGTGAATAATATAAAATTGTTGGTTCTTTGATCGCAGCAGGTGTTTCAGCAATTTTAGTTGGCGTCGCTAAATTTTCCAATGGTTGATTAGTGGGCAGGGCTGTAGGCGGAAGTTTAACCGGTTCGTTCGCTATCATCGGGCTTGGGGTGGCGATAGCAACGGGAGCCGCTTGCACAGGGGGAAAAACCTGAGGAGTGGGCGTGCTATATTCACCCCAAAGAGAGGGTGTTGCTCCGCAGGAATTCAGCACGATGGAGAGGAGTGTAATCAGGATGATTGTTTTTTTCATAATATAACTGATCCGTCAGCTCGCGATGACATTCCTTCTTTATCTCGTAATCTCATTGATGGCATTTTGCCCATCCCAGGCTTCAATGCGCTGCTCGCCTCGGGTTAGAAAACCGTCATAGACAGCGCCATCTCCACTGGAAACCCAGCCATCCATGATGAAGGGTAGATATCCATCAGCGGGAATCCATTCGCCATTATAACGGCGGGCAAAATGAAGGTGGGCGGCGTTGGAAAGACCTCCCTCGCAGGAGGGATGTCCGATTCGATCGTCCGTATTCAGCTTGCTCCCGCTTTGGACGCGTCCATCCGATCCCATATGCATATAGAGCAAGGTCCAGCCGGTTTCTGCGAAGCCATCCCCATCAAGATCAAGAACGACAGCGCCATTATCAGAGCGGACGATGACGCCCGGCGCGGATGCCAATACCCAGGCATCTGCGGGAGCGCAACCCAAAGGTTCACCCGGCGCGGCAAAATCGAGGGCAGCCCAGCCAGAACCTGCATCCCAGCCGCCATGCGGTCCACCGGTAAAAGACCAGGTTTCTCCGTAAGCAAAGGGGAGCGTCAGTTGGGGCTGGGTCAGGCCGGCAGGGAGGACTGGATCGATTGCATAGTCAAAGGGATAACCAAAAAGTGATTCAAAGGTCGCGAAAAAGCCCTCTTCTGAAACATCATATTCCCACACATCGCGGGTGTAGAGCAGGGCGAAGTAGTTTTGCAGTGCCGCTGTTCCGGCGTTGATATTTGGATTGATCGGTAGCAAGCTTCCGTCCACGAGATCCCACTCGGTGACTGCGTTGGCGCGCCATAAATAATAACCGCGATTCAGTTCATTTGCCGACCAGGTAAGCTGACGATATAACCCCGCATACCATTCCTTGTAGTAACGCATCGGATAGTCAATTTCATCCACGACAGATTGGGTCACCCATCCGCTCTGGTATTCGAGCAGGGCCAGCAGTATTCGCGGATTAACGGAGTAATTATTTGCCACCAGGCTGACGATCTCTGGTCCACTGAGCAGAACGCCGTCGACTTCCTGCTGGTAGGAATTCAGATAACTATTTTTATTTTTCAGGTATTTATCCATATCCAGGAGCAGACTGGCCGGACCATTGATCAGCTCAGAATCGGGGATGATCTTGAAGCCTGAGCCCTGGTCAGCTGCGGGCGCAAAGCGGGCAATGTTTGGGGTGGGGGTTGAGATGGGCATTCCAGCGGAACGGGTAGGCGGTAGCAGAGTCGTTAGGGGAATTGAAGCCTGAAGGCCAATCTCAGCGAAGGGATCGTAATCATCCCAATTGGGGGCTTCTTCGATGGGCGCGGCACAGGCAGAGAGCAGGACTAAGGCCGCGATGATGAGGGGCATGATCTTAAACATGGGCGAATTGTAGCATGGATGGGGGAGGAGAAAAATAGGTTTTTGGTAAGAAAATGAACGTAGTAAAATTGCCTTGCACCTATCAGAATGGCTTCTGTTCGATTATCGGGTATAACTGAGGCTAAAACAGATTCCTGTTTAGCAAGGTGCGAGGCAATATGGTTTAACGTTTTTCTTTAATTCCCCAGTTGACTTTGCAACCAGATTTTGCTAAAGTATGAATGGGATTAGACAATGGTCTAGGAGGGCATGATTGCTATTTTTCAATTGATCACTGCTGGATTAATTTCGTAAATGATCTCTCTGCGATACATTTCATCATACTAAAATATATGGAACTATTTTCGAAATACCTCCAATAATTGGTACTGGCGTGGTAATTCTTATAGTACTTTATTCCTCCCGGCCTCGGGAAAATAACAGAGATAAATAATTGAAATATAATAAGATTTTATGTTTCATTGACAAAGGACTTTAGTAATGCTATTCTTTTATAGCACATACGCTATAATTCAATTAAAGGCTTAAACCATGCGGAATGTCGAATATTACACAACCCCGAATGGAAAATGCCCTATTCTTGAGTATTATGGCACACTAGACGAAGAAAACGAACTTCCTTATGCAACTCGCATGGTCGACTTGCTTAAAGAATTTGGACACACTTTGCGCCGGCCACAAGCAGCGCTTTTACGGGACGGAATATATGAACTACGCTTTCGAATAAATCGAAATCAACATCGTATTCTATATTTCTTTTTTTATCAAAAGGCCATTATATTAACTCACGGATTTTATAAATCAAAGAGTGCAGTAGATCCAATAGAAATTGATAGAGCAATTAAATATAAAAAAGAATACTTTTCTAGACATGAGAGACAAAAATG
>NZ_CEYOSI010000234.1:0-5378 GCF_982879505.1 Candidatus Desulfolinea nitratireducens | reverse complement strand
GTGTGGCTATGATCAGTATATCCGCTTCCGGCAGGACTTGGCGAAGATCTGTCGAAGCTGAATCCACCACTCCTTTAGCGAGGGCAATCTGACAGGTCTCCGGATCGCTGTCTGCGCCAAGTAGGCTATTGCAATGACCGCGCAGTCCCATCGCCAGGGAGGCACCCATCAATCCCAATCCGAGAATGGCAATATTTTGATCGTGTAAGAAGTTACTTTCTTCCATTTTTTATTGAGTGATGATGAATTTGCGAGCGGAGCGACACGTGCGCCGCTCTGAGTTTGTTGCAGTGCAGGCGAGCAATCTCCTCGCAAAATCATCTTCTAAGTTATTGAAGGGGATTGGTGGAGATTTCTGCCATTTTTAGCGCGTCTGCGATGGCGTTGACCTGTTTGACAAGGGTTGTGAAGCGTTTTGGCTTGAGCGATTGTTCGCCATCTGACAAAGCATTGGCAGGGTCAGGATGGACCTCGACAATAATCCCATCAGCGCCCGCGGCAATACCCGAGCGGGCGAGGGCGGAGACGTATTCCCAGTGCCCCGTGCTGTGGCTGGGATCAAGGATAACGGGGAGGTGGGTTAGGGCCTGCAGGACGGGGATCGCATTGATATCGGTTGTATTGCGGGTAGCGGTTTCAAAGGTACGGATGCCTCGCTCGCAGAGAATCACATTTTGGTTGCCTTTTGAAAGGATATATTCAGCAGCCATTAGTAAATCGTTAATGGTAGCGCTCATCCCGCGCTTGAGTAAAACAGTGCGATTGCTGATACCAGCAGCTTTGAGCAGGGCATAATTCTGCATATTTCTTGCGCCGATCTGGAGAACCTCGGCATAATCGGCGACCAGGGGAACCAATTCGGGAGAGGTAACCTCGGTGACAATGGGCAGGCCTGTTAGATCACGCGCTTCAGCGAGAAGTTTTAATCCTTCTTCGCCCATCCCCTGAAACGAGTAAGGAGATGTGCGCGGTTTGAAGGCACCGCCTCGTAAGGCGTGCGCGCCTGCAGCTTTGATGCTTTGCGCCACTTCAAGAATTTGCTCGCGACTCTCTACTGCGCAGGGACCGCCAATGATAATGGGTGTCCCGTTTCCGACGACGTGCTCTCCGATGGGGATGAGCGTGTTTTCGGGGTAAAACTCACGTGATGCCAATTTGTAGGGCTTTGAGATGGGGATCACACTGGCAACCCCCGGCAGCCGGATAAAGGCGGTCGGTTCGACCGGACGACCATCTCCTACGACGCCGATCACATTGCGTTCTGATCCGGCAATTCTGTGAGGATGGAGGTTGAGGTCTTTGACCCGCTGAAGAACATGGCGTACCTCAGCTTTTGTTGCGGTAGTTTTCATTATGATCATCATGGTAAAGCTCCTTTTGAATTACGAATAAATGCGAAGATAACTATTTTCTTTTATTGCCGGGGCGTCGTTGGAATGTTTGCCGACTTGAGCACATCTGCAATGGCGTTGGCCTCTTTGACAAGCTCGGTAAACCGTTTTGGTTTTAGTGATTGGGCACCATCCGAAAGAGCATTGACGGGGTCCGGGTGTACTTCAACGATCAGCCCATCGGCTCCGGCGGCTATACCGGCACGGGCAAGGGCAGAGACCAAACGCCAATCACCTGTGCTATGACTTGGGTCGAGAATGACGGGAAGGTGAGTAAGAATTTTTAAAACAGGAATTGCGTTGATATCCGTGGTATTCCTTGTGGCGGTCTCAAAGGTGCGGATGCCTCGCTCACAAAGAATTATATTTTTATTGCCCTTGGAGAGAATATATTCAGCAGCCATAAGGAAATCGTTGATGGTGGCACTCATACCGCGCTTGAGCAAAACTGTACGCTTGCTGAGTCCAACAGCTTTTAGCAGGGCGTAGTTTTGCATATTACGGGCACCGATCTGGAGAACATCTGCATAATCAGCAACAAGGCCCACCAGTTCCGGAGATGTCACTTCAGTAACGATCGGCAGACCGGTTAGGTCGCGCGCTTCCGCAAGGAGCTTCAATCCCTCCTCTCCCATTCCCTGGAAAGAGTAGGGAGAGGTGCGGGGCTTGAAGGCGCCTCCGCGCAAAGCCTGGGCTCCGGCATCTTTTACAGCTAGAGCGGATTCGAGAATCTGCTCCCGGTTCTCGACGGCGCAAGGTCCACCAATGATGACGCGACTGCCATTCCCAACAAGATGCTCACCAATCGGGACTAGAGAGTTTTCAGGATAAAATTCCCTGGATGCCAGTTTATAGGGCTTGGAGATGGGGACAACGCTATCCACACCGGGAAGGCGGACGAAATGGGACACTTCCACCGGGCGGCCATCACCAACCACGCCGATCACGGTTCTCTCAGCCCCGTCAGAGAGATGGGCATCCAGCTCGAGAGATTTTATCCTGGAAATGACATTTTCAACTTCTTCCCTGCTTGCGCTCGCGCGCATGATGATCATCATTTGATATACCTCATGTCTGGCTTTCAATTAAGTCAGGTCGCAGGTTTCTTGCTCCTTTGATGTAAATATGCCTGATTTCATCCTGCCTGAGATCAGTATTCCAGAGAAGCAAAACCCGAATGCAATACGGAGTACTTCCTTCAACCGGGATTTCCTGGGCGCATATTCTGGGGACATTACGCCACCCATTTTTCTCTGCAGCGCGGGCCGGAAACGCGGAGCGGATGTCGGAGGTAACGGTAAAGAACGCGCTGGCGATGTCCTCAGGCTGGAGGCTTGGATTTGCAACCCGGATCTCTTCCAATATCTCCACGGTGGCCTCGAGAACCTCGGTCTCAGTATCCTGGCTGATGGTAGTTGCACCTCGTATTCCTCGAACTGGCATCTTTTGCTCCTTTTGGGTTTTAAGCAAAAAAGCGTGAGACCAATTGGTCTCACGCTTTAAGGTTTAGGGTTAGATTTCCTTTTAAACGCCGCCATTGGTTTCCGGGGTGCGGAAGCCAAAATAAAAATAAAAGGCGTTGAAGGATTTATTATTCATCATATTTATCCGAGATTGGCGCAAGTTTACAGCAAGGGAAGGGATGTGTCAAGGGATTTGTGGCTCATAAGGCAAACCTATTAAGGATGACTTGCATAAATAGAAACAATGTTCTATAATAGAAATCCGCCAAAAAAGGAGTAAAAATGACAAAAAGAAATATTGTCCACATCGAAATCCCGACCAGTGATGCAGCTGAATCAGGGAAATTTTATGCCGATCTTTTCGGCTGGAAGATCGAATCCATGCCCGAGATGGATTACACCATGTTTGAGCCAACCGAGGGTCCTGGGGGAGGCTTCACGCCTGTCAGCGCTGAGAACCCGGTCGGAAATGTGGTGGTCTATGTCGACAGCCCCGATATCGATGCCGATCTCAAGAAAGCTGAATCGCTGGGTGGAAAGACCGTGGTTCCGAAATCTGAAATTCCCAATATGGGCTGGTTCGCCATCTTAAAGGACCCAACAGGCAACCAGATCGCTCTTTTCACCAGTCTGAATTCTGAGTAGGGCAGGTGAATAGGTTTTTCTCTTCAAAGAAGAGCATATTTTTCTCTTTGAGCTTATCCCATTTGGGATGAGCTCTTTTATTATAGCTCTTGACAAAATAGAACAAGTGTTCTACTATAGTGAAGTCTATCCAACCATTGCTGTTGATACAGCAAAACAAGCCAGAAAGGAGGCTTTTATGTCCAAATCGACTTCATTCAACCTGTTGTCGACTTTCCAGAAAGCTGGCTTGCGGCGCGGATCCATGTTTGGGCTGATTTTGCTCTCCGCACTGCTGGCTTTTGAAATCTTTAATTTCTCTACAACCGACTTTGCCCTCACCGATCTCCTCGGTAATGAATTGAAATTTATCGGGGTTCGCTGGACCACTATTCTCGCCTTTGCCTTTTGCGGGATCGACTTTGCAGGGGTGGCACGTTTGTTTACGCCAGAGCAGGGAGCAGCCGAACCTGCGGAGGTTTGGTATCTCTTTGGAGCCTGGTTGCTGGCGGCTGTAATGAATGCCATGCTGACGTGGTGGGGCGTTTCTGTGGCCATCCTTGATCACTCTGCACAGGGCAGCGTTCTGGTCAGCCAGAGCGCAATGACAAAGGCGATTCCGATCTTTGTCGCCTTGATGGTTTGGCTGGTGCGTGTGCTTATTATTGGAACCTTCTCCATGGCTGGAGAGCGACTTTTCAATATGGATGCTGTGGTCGGAACGAAGCCATCTCTTTCAAACCAAATACAGCGTCCAACCACGCGGGCACCCGCCCGGGCAACACCGCGAAGCTCGGCACGCTCCGCACCCAGAGTTGCTTCCACTTCGAGGCGCGGCACGCGTTCTGATCCGAGCTATCATCCTGTTGGGATATCAGCCTCACCAAACAGTGAAGATACCGAGCGCTGGCTTTAGATTTTCCTCCATGAATAACTAAAAATCAAGGTCCCGTTCCCTTCAAGGGAACGGGACCTTCTATGTTCTGGCGTAATTTCTAGATAGGCAATGATTTTATACGTCTTTTGAGGTTTATTGCATTTGTTTATAGGTGCCACCCACGGTATGATGACCCTGCGCAATGACGATAAAGGCAAGGGGATCAGCCTCCAAAACTACGGATTTTAGGACATCTACCTTCGGGCGGCTGACTGCGAAAAACAAGACGGTGTGGTTTTTTTCGGTGTACAAGCCCTGAGCTGGCCAGGAAGTAATTCCCAGGCGTAAATGACTAAATACAGCTTCGCTGACATCTTTTGGGCGGTCGGTAATAATCGTAGCAGTACGCACCACACTGGGACCCTCCAGGATCTGATCTGCGGCAATTCCCCAAATAAACAGGGTAACCAATGCGTAGAGAGCCTTATCCCAACCGAAAACAAGGCCGGCCAGAAATACAATGAATCCATCGGTGTATAGATATAGTTGGCTAATAGGAAGCCCGGTTTTGAATTGTAAAACTCGCCCAAGTATGCCCGTTCCACCACCCGTCCCCTGGCCGCGGTAGATAAGACCAGTCCCAATTCCACCAACAACAGCTCCATAGAGCGCATTTAACATTAAATCATCGACAATCCCTTCTGCTGGGAATATGGGCGCCAGGAAGTCCACCGCCAAACTGGATACCAGTACAACATAAAAAGTGCGAATTAAAAAATTAAATCTCCCTAAATATTTGAAACCAATAAACATGAGAGGGAGATTCATCACCAGGATCATAAACCCAATTGGCCATGCTGTGAATTTATTAATGACAATTGCCAATCCTGAAAGCCCACCAGGGGCAATTTCCCATGGAATTAAAAAAAGGTTTAGGTTAATAGCCGAGATCAGGCTTCCCCCGGTCAGAAGTAAAAAACTACGCAGCGTTAAGCGCCAATCCAGCTCATTGAGCAGCAAACG
>NZ_CEYOSI010000233.1:0-5411 GCF_982879505.1 Candidatus Desulfolinea nitratireducens | reverse complement strand
GCCTGATTTGCTCTCAAAGTTGTTAATCTGCTGTTCTCTCCGACAAGCTGCTAGAGCAGGAAATTCTCGCATCGCATCGCACCGGGCATCCATTTGCTACCGTTATGATGGATCTCGATGGTTTCAAAGTTGTCAACGATACCTATGGACATCCTGTTGGCGACTTGGTTTTGAACGCAATATTCAACTACCTTGCACAGGGGCTTCGTTCCAGCGATTTCCTGGCTCGCTATGGTGGTGACGAGTTGACTTTGGTGCTCCCACAAAGCGATATGCTCTCTACAAAGCTGGTTACCGACAAAATGATTGAACAGCTTCAAAATTTTTCCTACACTCTTCCGGATGATTCTGAACTCAAAATCAGCATGTCGGGAGGTGTAGCGCTTTACCCAATTCACGGAAATACGGCTTCACAGCTATTACGTGCTGCCGATTCTGCTCTATATGACGCAAAAAAACATCAACGCGGCTCATTCAGCATTGCCACCAGGCCAACTGAAGAATTAGCCTAAATAGATGGAGACGGTATAATCTCCGTCTTTGATTCAGGGGGGGATAATATTTTAATCCGAGTTTATGAGGAGCAAAGATGACCCGAAAAGTAAAGCTGATCTTGAATCCTGTGGCTGATATGAGCCGCGCCTGGAATGTGGCCCGAGACTTACGTCCAATTGTTAATGAATATGGAAACGCTGATTGGAGCGGGACGGTTTATCCTGGCCATGCGACTGAGCTTGCGCGCCAGGCAGGGGAAGAAGGCTATGATCTCGTTGTTGCGTTGGGGGGAGATGGCACGGTACACGAGGTTGTCAATGGTCTGATGCAGGTTGAAGCTAAGAAGCGCCCCGCGCTTGGCGTCGTCCCGATCGGTTCGGGAAATGATTTTGCCTTTGCCAATGGCATTCCTGAAAGTGCAAATCAGGCCATGGCCCTGGCTCTGCATGGCAAAACAACGCCGATTGATTTGGGGTTGATGGTCGATGAAAATGGGCGGCAGGAATATATTGATAATTCCCTCGGAGTTGGTTTCAATGCTGTTGTTACGATCCGCTCACATCGTTTGCCAATCCTGCGCGGCTTTTTGATGTATCTGGCTGCCGTGATTCAGACCATCCTGCTCAATTTTGATCCTGCTCATATGCATTTTGAATCCGAAGATGAAAAGTGGGAACAGGATACGATCATGGTCGTATTTGCCAATGGGCCGCGGGAAGGGGGCGGCTTTTATGTGGCGCCATCTGCCCGCCCGGATGATGGGATCATGAATTACACGATCGTCGAGAAGGTTTCCCGCCTCATGATGTTCCGGCTCTTGCCAGAATTTATGAAAGGCTCTCAGGAAAGTTTTTCAGAAATCAAAGCCGGGCAATTCAAAAAACTATCGCTCAAATCTGACAAGCCCCTCTATATTCATATTGACGGAGAAATTTACACAAACTTCGGTTCAAATTTGCGCGGCCTTTCCGTGGAAATTCTTCCGGATGTGTTGGATGTAGTCCGCGGAACCAGCCACTCTGACTAAAAGACCGACAAACTATGCCGACGCTTGTTCAAAGCCTCAAAAAACACGATCTCGGTCATCTGCGTATTCTTGCTCAAATATGGGGCGTGGAATTGAGTGCCGGTGAACGTAAGCGGGCTCGCGATGAATTGGGTGAAAAACTACTTAACGGAGCCCTTGTTGCCGAATTGATTGAGGCCCTGCCGGTTGATGCGGCGCAGGCGTTGAAGGCCCTCCTTCAGAATGGGGGGCGGATACCATGGGCAAAATTTGAACGACAATTTGGCGAAATACGTGAGGTCGGTGCTGGTCGGCGGGATCGGGAAGAAATTTATCTTGCCCCTGTTTCTGCTGCTGAAACTCTCTTTTACCGCGCCCTGCTTGCCCGCGCATTTTTTGATCACCCCAACGGAGCGCAGGAATTTGCCTATTTGCCGGATGATTTATTGGGAATCATTCAGGGGGAAGGTAAAGCCACCAGACCGGCAAAATCACTGGGACGCCTTGCCCGTCCTGACGAGTGTGCCCATATTAGCCCGGCCACCGATCATCTCCTGGATGATATAACAACCCTTCTGGCTGCATTGCGTCTGGGATGGGATGAGCCCCCCTTTGGTTTGGAGACATCTCTCCGCTTCACTCGCGACCTCCTGCCTGCTGCTCGTTTAATCATTGATGGTGGGGAGCTCCAAACAGATTCCATCAAAATATTTCTGGAAACAGAACGCAGCGAGGCCCTAAATCAGCTCATCCGAATCTGGCGCGAAAGTGAAATGATCAACACACTGCACCAAATCCCAACCTTGATCTGTGAGGGTGCCTGGGTGAACCCAGTTCTGGATACTCGAAAGGCGCTGCTGGGCTTTATTGAAAATATCCCGAAAAATAAGTGGTGGAGTTTGAGATCCTTTATTGCCGATATAAAAAAGGCATATCCCGATTTCCAGCGTACTGCTGGTGATTATGATGCCTGGTTTATCCGCCGCGCCGATGATGGTGTTCGATTGCGCGGTTTCGGGCATTGGGATGAGGTCGAGGGAGCCCTCATCCGCTATTTCATCGTGGGGCCGCTGTACTGGCTGGGGCTGGTTGATCTTGCTTCAACAATTGAAAAGGGCGGAGAAACTGCATTCAGAGTCAGGGGAAAGCTTGTTGAGGGTAAGGAAAAGGATAGCGAAAAAATCAATCTCAACTCAAGCGGGCAGGTCATAGTCTCGCGCCATGTTGCAAGGAGTGTACGTTACCAGCTCTCACGCTTTTGTAATTGGGAGAAGAGCAATAATCCGGATGAATATCGATATCAGATCACCCCGTCTTCACTGGAGCGTGCTCGTGAGCAGGGGCTGAAAATATCACATTTGTTGGGGCTGTTGAGAAAATTTTCGGCCGTAGATATCCCCCCCTCCCTGTCTCGCGCCCTCCAGCGTTGGGATGCGAACGGAACCGAAGCTCGGGTGGAGACGATGTCGATTTTACGCCTCAGCAAGCCGGAGGACTTGGAGATGTTACGCAAATCCAAAGCAGGCAGATTTCTGGGCGAAGTATTGGGCCCAACAGCGGTTGTCGTTCAGGCAGGGGCCTCCTCCAAAATTATGGCAGCATTGATCGAGATGGGTATTTTTATGAAAGACGAAACCGATAAATAGGGATATTGTCACTAAATAAAGTGACAGCAGGGAAAATAGTATTTGCTATAATGAAAGAGTCAAATAAAGTTTAAGTCATTGCTAAAACGAGATTGCTACGCCGGGCTTCACGCTGTGTGCTTCGCGAACGCCCTCCTCGCAATGACAGTGCAGAGGAGAAAAGCATGTCTAAGATTGACTGGATCAAGAAAGAAATCGAGGGGTTGCAAAATGCGGGTCTTTATACCAATATCCGCACGCTCGGCTCAGCACAGGGGGCCTGGCTGATGGTGGATGGTAAAAAAGTGCTGAATTTCTGCTCAAATAATTATCTGGGGTTGGCAAATCACCCCAGGATCGCGGCCGCAGCAAAGGCCGCAATTGATGAATACGGCGTGGGGCCGGGTGCGGTACGCACCATAGCCGGGACAATGGATTTACATATCAAGCTGGAGCAGCGCCTGGCCGAGTTTAAAAAGGTTGAAGCCGCGCTTACTTTTCAGTCCGGTTTCAATGCCAATACGGCCACTATCCCTGCGCTGGTTGGCAAAGGAGATGTGATCTTTTCTGACCGACTGAACCATGCCAGCATTATCGATGGCTGTCGTCTTTCGGGCGCAAAGATCAAAGCTTATGAGCATAATAGCGCGGAATCCCTGGAGGAGATGCTAAAAGAACATCTTTCTGAATATAAACGTGCCCTGGTTGTCACGGATGGCGTTTTCAGCATGGATGGCGATGTGGCTCCGCTGGATAAACTTTTCGAGGTGACAAAGAAATACGATGTGCTTTTGATGGTTGATGACGCTCATGGCGAGGGTGTACTCGGTCATGGCGGACGCGGGATTGTGGATCATTTTGGCCTGCACGGCAAGGTGGATGTGGAGATCGGGACCATGTCCAAGGCCTTTGGGGTGGTCGGCGGGATCGTGGCTGGGAAGCAGGTCATTATCGATTGGCTTAAACAGCGCGGACGGCCCTTCCTGTTTTCTTCAGCGATGACCATTCCGGATGCGGGCGCTTGTCTTGCGGCGGTTGACTTGCTTGAAGAATCTACCGAGCTTGTGGATAAACTCTGGGATAATGCCAAATATTTCAAGACTGAAATGAAGACCCTCGGCTTTGATACGGGGCATAGCGAGACGCCCATTACCCCCGTGATGCTTGGCGAAGCGACCCTGGCACAGGGTTTCAGCAAAGCGCTCTACGAAGCAGGCGTCTTTGGGACTGCGATCGCCTTCCCAACGGTACCGCAAGGTACAGCCCGCATCCGTGTGATGATCTCGGCAGCTCATGAGACGGAAGATCTTGATAAAGGTCTTGAAATTTTTGCTGAGGTTGGAAAGAAAATGGGAGTGATTTAGGAAGCGAGATTCGGTATTCGTTATTCGGAAGGGTGGATGGTTTCCCGCCCTTTTTTGTTTTAACACAAAGACCACAAAGGAACACTAAGATAAGAACTAAAAACCTTTGTGTCTCTTTGTGCCCGTTTGTGCACGAAAGGGTATTGTGTTTAAGATTCGGATATAATCAACTTACTATGAAACGCCCTTCCCTTACCCGCTATGCCTGGCTCTCAATCGCCGCGGCATTGATCACCATCGCACTCAAAGCTGGAGCCTATGTGCTGACTGGCTCGGTCGGCTTGCTTTCGGATGCAATTGAATCAATTGTCAATTTATTCGCCGCGATCATGGCCTTGAGCATGTTGACCATCGCCGCGCGCCCCGCTGATGAGAGTCATACCTACGGGCATGGTAAAGCGGAATATTTTTCCAGCAATGTGGAAGGGATGTTGATCCTTGTCGCAGCAGCGGGAATAATGGTCACCGCAGTAGAGCGGATCATTAATCCGCGTGAAATTGAGCAGGTGGGTATTGGACTGGCCGTATCGGTAGTGGCAACCCTGGTTAACTTTGTAGTTGCCCGGATTTTATTAAAGGCGGGCAAGCAGTATGGCTCAATTACCCTTGAAGCGGATTCAGATCACCTGATGACGGATGTCTGGACTTCGATTGGTGTACTGATCGGGGTGGGTGCGGTTGGCCTGACGGGTTGGAGTATCCTTGACCCGATTATCGCGCTGGTTGTTTCAGCCAATATTGTTTACACTGGTTTGCAGTTAATCCGCCGGTCGGTGGAAGGATTGATGGATGCATCTCTCTCGAAGGATGAGATGCAGGCGGTTGAAGATGTGCTCGCAAAATATCGCGAGCAGGGCATCGAATTCCACGCGTTGCGCACCCGTCAGGCGGGAGCGCGGCACTTCATCTCGGTGCATGTCC
>NZ_CEYOSI010000232.1:0-5417 GCF_982879505.1 Candidatus Desulfolinea nitratireducens | reverse complement strand
CAGGCTGGGCTTTTGGAAGATCATTGCCATCGCCTTGCCTTTTGCAAGGGGTGGATTGCCTCCGTCAAAATATTCCTTTTTCAATTTTACAGCCAGATCGAGCAGGTCCTGAAGTTCTTCTGTAGCGTAATCAGATATTGCGAGAAAATCTTTCATTTTGGGTTCCTTCGTTTAATGATTTTATTTCTTACCACAAAGAAATCTTTATGGAAAGTTATTAGATTTTTGGCTGGCGAAATTTATTCCAGTATCGCATTAAACCTGCAGCGGATATGTAAAGGGGGTTGGTTACCTCAAGAGTTTTGAATTCTTCTTCACTGACACCTTTGGAAAAAGCTTCTTCTCTCATTCTAACTTTAATTATTTCAATAAACTCTTCAATGGTTGGCTCGGTTGGCATTACCTCGTCAACCAAAAAGGCTGCGTTATTAACTGCGGCGATAGTTAAATCCAAATGTTCCTCTGCATTTCCAAAAACAGCAGAATGAGTTGGGGCAATTCGATTAAAGTTTAGGGAAAGTAGTTTTTCAAGACTGGCTCGCCATTTTTCAAGATGTAATTCTGGTGGAACAAGGGGCAGGATGACGAAGTCTGAACCAGGCATTCGCATGCCGCCAATATCCCCGGTAAAAACGATATCACGCTCAATCCCATAGGCGATATGATGTTCTGCATGACCCGGAGTATGGATCGCGGTAATATCCAAATCACCAACGACGATTTTTTGCCCATCTTCCAAAATCATTAGTTTATCTTCAGGCACTGCGAGAAACCTTCCCCAGAGCTGATCCATTTTATCTTTATAGATCCGAGTTGCGCTGGCGATCAGTTTTCCGGGGTTGAGCAAATGCGGCGCTCCAACGGGGTGTACGCAAACCTGGACTCCCTGTTGCGCCAGCCATCCCGCCGCACCCGCATGATCAAGGTGGATATGAGTCAATAATACATGGGTAATATCATCAATTTTCAGCCCATGCGACTCCACTCCTTTTTGAAGAGCATCGGTCGTAGAACCGGGGCCAGATTCAACCAGTAGAGCCCCTTCTGAATGTGGAACAAGATAGGCCGAGATCGCATTCTTGCGATTTTGAAAATTCAGGTCTAGGGTGTGGACGGGGTGAACCACCGATTTGTCTCCTGATATGGATAATTTTTTGAGACACCAGATAAACCGGAGCCCAGATCAGCGCCGCAAGTAATATGGCAAACAGGCACATTAATATTATTCAACGATTCTACAAAGGCATCATTGGAATCTGGGCTGCCAAAGGAACCAGCATCCAATAATACTACAGTTGGATGCAAATTCCGGCGTAAGAGATCGTCAACTGCATGCATAACCTCGGGCCGGACAGAGGGTGTAATTATGACCACGCTGCTTCCTTGAAGCAGTTGCCCTGCCTGGGCTGCGACCAGGCCGTCAATCGATAAATTCCCTTCACCTTTTACGTATGCGAGTGTTTCCAATATTTTCTCTTCCTGGCGGAAGCTTTGGTCAGCGGGTATGGCAATATTTATCTGGCCTGCAGCGACAAGTCCCACCGCACGCCTTTGAGAAATAAAATAATGAGCCAGGGAGGCGGCAATTGCCACGCCATATTCAAAGGATGACGGAGGAATTTTAAAATCCGGTCTGTTGCCAAGCATCCATCCGTCCCAACGAAAAGCCAGGTCCTCGTCCACGAGCGATGCCTGAACTTCAGCTTCTGCATCGAGGAATATCCAGATTTCCGATTGCGGGTCCTGATCAAATTCCTTGACCATCAAACGTTGTTTACGCGCGGATGTGGGCCAATGGATTCGGCGAAGAGCGTCCCCGGGCGCATACTCTCGGATGCCAGCGGCGTGGGGAGTGATTCCGAGGGCTTTCTGCCGGACAACTTTGCCACCGGGCAGCAGTCCAGGAGAAGTGGGAAAGAAATCCACATTTGCAATGAAGGGTAATATAACCAGCTCAGACTCAGATGGAAAGGTTTTGATCATGTTGAATAATCCAAAAGGGTCGCGGGTGATGAGGGTTGTCGGCCCCAAAGAAAAGGCACCTCGTTGGGTGAGCCAGGTGTGGGCGAGATAGGAATGTTTATTCCGTTTTTTGATCCCCACCAGGAGCCGGGAACCGGCGGAGGTGGGCAAGTCGGTTTCGTCGCGAATTTCAACCCATGGACACAGCCAGGGATTCATATTCGATATTTCAAAATTTTCTTTGTAACTATCTCCAACGTTGGCGCGTAGAGAGCGCGACAAGCGGGTGAGTTTAAGTCCGGCGATAGAAAGCCTGACCCAAAGCCAACTGCCACCAATGATTAGGCATGCTAAATAAAACAGGCGCATGTAAATAGATGCCCGGGTCAATAGGACGCCGATGAGACTACCGAGGAAGAGCAAATATACGAAAATGCGGTTGGCTCTCATTATTTTTCAGCTTTTTGTAGCAATTTGAAAATCTCCCCCTGGAACAGGGATGCTGTGGGCAATTTCCCGTACGATCCGATCTGGGCTGAGTTCACCCATGCGTGCAGCAGGGCCAATGATGATCCGATGTCCCAAGACAGGTACGGCAAGAGCTTTGATATCATCTGGCAGGACGTGATCGCGTCCACGCAGCGCGGCGCGGGCTTGTCCAGTGCGGAATAGGGCCAGGCTGCCACGCGGGCTTGCGCCCAGGCGGATATCTCCACTCTGGCGGGTTTGTGTTGTTAATTCGACAATATACCGTTTGACCGCATCAGATACGTAAATCTCTTTGACGGCTTCAATAGCCTCCAGGATTTCTTCATTGCTTACGACGGCCTGAATGGTTTCAATTGGGTGTTGAATTTGCTGTTTTTCAAGAATGCGGATCTCGTCGGAGATGCTGGGATAACCAAGTTGGAGATGGAGCAGGAATCGATCGAGTTGTGCTTCAGGGAGGGGGAAGGTCCCTTCATATTCTATCGGGTTTTGTGTAGCCAGAACCATGAAGGGATGTGGCAGGAGGTGAGTGACCCCATCCACCGTAATTTGTCCTTCTTCCATGGCTTCCAGAAGGGCAGCCTGAGTTTTTGGAGTAGCGCGGTTAATTTCGTCGGCGAGAACGATTTGTCCGAGAAGGGGTCCAGGGCGAAACTCGAATTTGCGGGTCTCCTGATTATAGATGGAAACACCTGTTACATCACTGGGGAGCATATCCGGTGTAAACTGGATTCGATTAAACGTGGACGCGACCGATTTTGCAAGCGTCCGTGCAAGAACCGTTTTTCCAACGCCGGGCACATCTTCGATGAGGATATGTCCCTGAGAGAGAAGCCCGATTGTAATGAGGTCCAGAGCCGGGCGTTTGCCGATAATGACCTCTTCGAGATTGGTGATTAATCGTTTTCCGAATTCCTGTAGATCTATCATAGAAAATCCTCTTGCTGTTGTTGGACGTTTTAATAATTGGAATATGACAGCCTGATTGTAAGGGTTTTTAATGGGATGGGCAAGTAAATTTCCCGACCCTCTAAAACGCCGGTTTTTTTTCGATAACCTGATAGAATTTATTGGGGAGTAGCTAAATCGGTGTGTATCAAAGTGGCAAAGCTATGGCCCTGCGGGGATTTGTAATCCCCGCTTACATAGGAAAATGGCTGGATTACAAATCCAGCCAGAGCAGGTCATTATTTTAATTACACACGAAAATAGCCACTCCCATTTATTGAATTTCTTGCTATTTCTCCGTCCCTGAAGTATTCTTTAGCTATTCGTTCATATACTCAATTGGATACCCTATGACCCAATCTAACCCATCTGCATCTCCAAGCTGGAATTCTATGACCAAGCTGATCGTAACATTGATGACGATCACAATCATTACGGCATTATTGATACGTTTCCAGACCCTGATCGTTCCGCTGGCAATCGCTTTTATCCTGGCCTATCTTTTTCAGCCTGTTGCAGCATTGATTGATCGGATAACGCATCTTTCCTGGCGGATGTCCGTGGGGGTCACCTATCTCTTATTGATCCTTATCATCGCTTCCCTGCTTACGCTGGGAGGTTGGGGAATTGGTTCTCAAATACAAAGCCTGATCGATTTATTGCAAAATAGCCTCGATGAATTGCCAACCACGGTCAATAATACAGTCAAATGGGTCACCGAATCATCTCCTTTCCCACTTGATTTAAGTAGATTAAATCTTGAGACCGTTAGCCAGGAACTGCTTGGATATGTTCAGCCTGTTTTAGGTAGCACCGGGCAGGTTCTCGGATCGCTGGCGACTGGCGCTGCAGGATTTTTTGGGCTGTCGGCTTTTGTAATGCTGGTATCCTATTTCATTTTGTCTGAAAGTGGTGGTCTGCGCAAAAACCTTGTCAAGGTTGAAATTCCCGGCTATGTGGATGATATGAACAAGCTTGGTCAGGAACTTGGGCGGATCTGGAATGCATTTTTGCGCGGACAAATTATCATTTTTACCCTGGCATTCCTTTTTTATCTGTTTGTGCTCAGTGTTCTGGGCGTGCGCTATGCCATCGGGCTGGCCCTCCTGGCAGGTCTTTCCAAATTCCTCCCTTATATTGGACCGGCCCTGGTCTGGATTGCGCTGGCATTGGTCAGCTATATTCAGACGTTCAAACTCTTTGGTATGGAACCATGGGCATATACGTTAACCGTCATCCTGATTGCATTGATCTTTGACCAGCTGCTGGATGGTCTGATCACCCCCAGGATCATGGCCGATGCGCTCAGCGTTCACCCCGCCGCTGTGTTAGTCTCTGCCCTGGTCTTCGCCGATCTGATCGGCATTCTCGGGATTATCATTGCTGCCCCGATGTTGGCCACCTTCATTTTATTCGGGCGCTATGTTGCCCGGAAGATGCTGGATAGAGACCCCTGGTCTGAGAAAGAAAAGCGAGTAGAGCCGGCATCTTCGCTGAAAGTGCTGGAATCGGTACGCTCTTTCTTCGGTCGGCTGCCCCGCAAAAAAAATGGTAACCAGCCCAAGGCAGAGTCCGCCGACCCTTCCCCGCCGGAGGATTGATGTCAAAGGAAAACGATCGCACCGTCTGGTCTTCCTCACAGGGAGACGTACGTCAAAAGAGTCATCAATCGGTTTCAACTAAATCGCTACCAGCTACTCAACAAATAGTTTACCTTCACCGCGAATCGAAAGGACGTGGAGGAAAAGGCGTTTCACTGGTAAAGAATCTTGTCCTTCCTGAAAAAGAGTTGAAAGCCCTGGCGAAAAAACTTAAACAGGCCTGTGGCAGCGGTGGGACAGTAAAGGCTGGCGTGATCGAAATCCAGGGAGAGCATCGGGAAAAGATTGCAGAAGTTCTGAATAAGTTGGGGTATAAGACCAAAATCGCTGGAGGCTAAAGACCATCGGAGGTATAATAGCCGCCACGCACCCGTAGCTCAATGGATAGAGTAGCTGACTTCGAATCAGTTGGTTGGG
>NZ_CEYOSI010000231.1:0-5453 GCF_982879505.1 Candidatus Desulfolinea nitratireducens | reverse complement strand
AATCAGTGGACGGCATGCTCCGGAATCCGTGGACGATATGCTCCGGATTTTGCATTCACAACCAATCTGTATGTCGCCAGGCAGTTCCCCTGGTAACGTAGGTGGTGGAGAAATAGCAATAAGCTGATAGCCCCAATCTTTTTCTATGTGTACATTGTATTGGTTGCGCAATTTCTCTACTAATTCTCTAGCTTCTTTAGCTTCATTCCCCTTTTTAATATGTCCCGTTGGATCAGAATACATTACTGGATTCCCCTCCACATAATTCCACTGGTTCAGCGACAGTGGTCTGTTATAATCGCCCTGCCAAGAATCCTTGGTGAGGAAACGTCCGGTTTCGGGGGCATAATATCGGGAGCGCAGGTAAATTAACTTAATGTAACTATCACGCATCTCACCCGTGAATTGGTATGCGCTGTAGCCACTACCAACACTCGAAATAGTCTCACCATAAGGCGCATAGCTCTGCGTCAGCGTCACCGCACCAGCGGGATCAGCCAACTGACGCCCAGACCCCAAAGCATCACCGAGGAAATATTCTGTTGCACTGCCAGCTTGCGCTATTCTGCCGTTGCCGTAGAGATAAGTATTTATCCCGTCATCCAAAACCTGGGTCAAACCGGCAGCCAGATCGAGGGTGTAGGTTATGCCATTTTGCTGGTGGCGGTCTCCAAGACCATTGTGACAACTCTATTTATGTAGTTTTCTTGATGCTCCAAAATCTTTCAATAAAATCATTTTAGGGTTCTTGAAATCGGTAAAACCAAGCACTATGCTCATATCCGCGAAATATCACTAATCGAATATCGGATATAGTTCCTGTAGGACTCTGATAGTATGGTGTTCCAAGTATTGTAAGAGCAACTTCACCCAGAAAAGGTTTTCTTGGGCTACCGCTACAGTAGTCGGTCCAACCGGTTCTTCCATCACCTGTCCAGTCACAATCTTTATATTCAATTGGTTCGGGGTAATCCAGAGCACACCGTCGCAAATTTTGTAAGTATAAATATGTTATCCCTTTGTCTCCCCTTTCCAAACTCCAAGGCTGCCAATCAGTTTCATAGTAAAAATCTTTTTCTTCATCCCCTTGTTTTTTGCGTTGAATAGTTTGTTTGTATATGCCATCATCTCGAAACACAAGAGTATCGGTAATGACCAAATCTTGGGTATGTGCCGTCCAGGTACCAATTATATCTTTTTCAGAAACCCATGTTGGTGTTGGGTCACACCCGATCTCTTCTTTTTTAAACAAATCATATGTAACAGAAAACCATATACAACTAGCACTACATAGTAAAAAAAACACTAAAAAGATATATATAACTAATTTCGTTTTCTTCATCTTAGCCTCGCTGTTTAAGGTCCAGTTCTAGGGAATGGGTTTCCTGGCCACACAGTAGAACCTCTCCAGTTGTCCCAAACCCCGACATCAAGAAGGTGAGGAACTAATTCATGAGGTATATTTCCTATAAACATACAAGGATCATATTGTTCAGTCCATGTAAATGTTTGGAATAAACTTCCTCCACCATTGGTGTCAGATTGATCAAATCGAGATCTGGAAGATAGTATGGAGATGGGACGTTGTCCCGTGGAAGTATACTCGTTGATAACTTCTGACAGAGGTTTGTAGGCTAAATCAGGTCTATTAGCAATTAAACCCTCTACAGATCCTGAATAGTCTCCTCGCAATCTACCTAGTATATGCGTTCCAGATTCTACTGTCATATCATTATCTATTCTGAATCCCACTCTTTTCGAGCCATCATTATCTTTTATGGTTTTCACTTGGAACCTGAATGAACCCAAAACAAACTCAAGAGGTAAACTAAGCTTGTAAAATGAGAATCTAATATCAAACAAACCTGAAGCTATATAGTCAGCAAGACCAAAGTTGTAGTGTATGGGCTCAGAGGTATCTCCTCCTCGATATTGAGGATTTGTATGATTTTTCAAATCCCCGCCAGAGGAATAATACCATTGCCGCACATTATTTATCAGTGTTCCACGGGCTAACTCCTGCGTCAAAGATTCATTACCGCTAAAGTGAAGCCAGTTTTTAGTCCCGCTTTCATTTATATATTGAAGGAATAAATTGTGAGCTGACGTTGGTGTGCCAGAAATGTTTCCATGAGGCATTAATGACCATGATGATGGATCGAACCCGCTTTTGCATATCCTTACAGCTTCTATTGCAGGTATTGATACATTTCCCTTCATAATAGTATGAATTCTTATACAATTAATAAAAGATCCAGGTCCAGACAATCCTGAAATCAAACCTCTCGGATCAGTTAAATTTCCCGGATTCCCCTCCGCATACAAATATACATTGGCTTCTAATCCAGATGGATCTCTTTGCGTAAATCGCCCTGTGCTGCTATCCAAATACCGTGCCCTGAGATAGGTTAATCCGCTCGCATCGCGAATCTCGCTCAACGACAATTAGAATTACCCATGAACGACAACTAGAAATGCCCACCGATAGGAGCGCGGCAGCGGCTACACTCTCAGTACATTAAGGAGAGCCAATGACCGCAACCGACGCCCAAGTGAGGCTACTGATGAAAGAACGAAACCAAGGCAAAACGCAAGAGCAGGCTGCCGTGATCGATGCGCAAATTGGACGCATCATGCAATTATTCCACCTGCCCGATAATTGGGAGCAGGCAGTAAAATCGCTGCTCGAGCAGAATGTAGATATGGTTGACCCGGAAGCCGAACGCACGCGCATCCGCAAGGCATTACGTGATCTGCGAAAAATGAAACAGCATGGCTTATATGATGGCGAAGAGCATGTCTTCTGGCGTGAAGTGGAAGTTCTGCAGGAAGAATTATCCAGGATTGAAGCGGCCAAGAAACCTTCCATCCATCGGGCAGCAGAAACGCTTCTGGATTTGCCATCCGCCTGGGATGTGGCCACGCAACAGGAACGCGAGGAGCTGGTGAAGTTACTGCTGAAGCAAGTTGGCTGCGATCTTCTGGAAAATCGGATTGACTGGATCAAACCCAAGCCCGTTTATGAGCCCCTGTTTCAGTTGATGGAGGGCCTTCATCCGCTAGAGGATGGGCGGTGGCTGGTTGGCCCCTCTTTGACAATTGGGACTTAAAGGTGTAGCTGTCTATTCCGACGCATTCCGGATTTGACCGTCCCGCTGATCTTGGTTACAATTGCCCCCATTGGACTTTATGCAACAAAAAATCGCCCAGCGGTAACTGGGCGATCTCTTCTGCGTATGTCCTGTCAATAGAAAGAACCGATTAGTTTTATTCAATTGCTCAAGAGCCGTTTTTGACTCTTAGGGTATGGACAACTACGCTCTGCGGTCCTGACGGGCATGGCGCAATCTCGAAGTAAAATGAGATAGACAGGAATTAGGACACTACTTAGACAGCATTATGACAACCTGGAGTTTTCACTGCACTGAACGTGCAGTTTTGTTTTTAATGTGCTCCCATCCTCTTGAAGTGGCTTGATTGTACTTACCCCCATGTAAACTGTCAAGAATAAACAACCCATAAAATATCAGTAGATGCTAATTGCTTTAGCTTCAGTCACTACCTAAAAATAAAATCTGGTCCAACTCCCTCCAACTGATGAAAGAGCCAATGCTCGTTTGCAGAGATTGCTCACCGCCATAAACCACGTAGCCCGCGCTATCGGGCAACTTGTTCAGGTGCCGCCAATAGCTGAGATTAGCGAAATAACTATTGGAAATCGTTTTGCCCGATTTGATTTCTACGGGCAGAATCGCTTCCCCATCGACCAGCAAGCAATCAATTTCTTTACCACGGCTGTCTTGCCAAAAATAAGGATAGCGCCTTTCCCCGTGATGCAAGTTCCGTTTAACAAATTCATTGATCACAAGATTTTCAAAAAGAGCGCCTTTCATATAGTGTGAATTGACTTGTTGCGCAGCACGTATTCCCAGCAAAGAGCAAGCCAAGCCGGTATCGTAAAAATAAAGTTTAGGTGATTTCACCAGTCGTTTGCTGAAATTTTTGTGGAAGGGTTCTAAGCGATAGACGATATAAGAACTTTCTAAAACAGATAGCCACGCTTTAGCTGTATTGGGGCTGATGCCAGCATCGTTGGCCAGGCTGGTGTAGTTGAGCAACTGCCCAGTGCGCCCGGCGCATAATTGGATGAAACGGATGAAAGTGTTGATATCCCCGATATTCTTCATCATGCGTACATCCCTTTCAACGTAAGTCTGGATATAAGCCGGATAAAAATCGGTGGGGGCCAATGCGCGGTCATAAATGCGCGGATACTGTCCTTTGAAAATCAAGCTTTCATAGTCATCAAAAGATTGGGCACCCTGTTCCAGTTCAGCGAATGAGAATGGCAGCAAGTGCAGGATCGCGGTACGTCCTGCCAGGGTCTGGCTGATCTTTTCCATGAGCAGAAAATTCGATGAGCCTGTCAAAATAAACTGAATCTGGCGGTTTTGATCAACAAGCGATTGGATATAGGAAAATAAATCCGGTGTGTTCTGAACTTCATCCAGAATGGCGCCATCGGGGTAATTGGATAGAAAGCCGCGTGGGTCGGTCAACGCGATTTGGCGGATATCCGGTTCTTCCAAGGATACATAGGGTAGGGCGGGGAATACAGCTTTGACCAGGGTGGTCTTGCCGGATTGGCGCGGCCCGGTCAGCGTAATCACCTGAAATTTCTCAGCCAAAGCTACTATTTTTTTCGTAAGCGTGCGTTCGATCATGCCATTACTCCATTGGCAACCTGTGAGCAATCCAGTAATGTGATCATAGCATGGAATACGCAATAGCGCAAACCAATTGCGTATTTGCGACTTACGCATAGACATGCTGGTCGTCGAATATTATTGGTTCCATCCCGAAAATCCGCCCACAAGAAGTCTTGTAGTTCTTGTCGCGCAAGTCTGGTATCCTGTAGAGTATGAATCCGCTATTCCGCCTCAGTTCCCTGATCAAACCTTATATCCCGAAAATTCTGCTTAGTTTTTTCATTCTCATTGCACTGACTGGCCTCTCGCTCGTTGTGCCGCGCATTATCCAACAAGTGATCGATGAAGGCATCGCCAAAGCCGATAAATCCTTTCTGCTCTATGCCGCATTCCTGTTGCTGGGATTGGGTTTGCTCACCGCTATACTCAGTGCCTTTCAGCGCTATATCTCAGAGTGGATTGGGGGTCACGTTGGCTACGACTTACGCAACCGACTTTATGAGCATATCCAGCAGCTCTCTTTTTCCTATCACGATCATGCCCAGACGGGACAACTGATTTCACGCTGTATCGAAGATGTGCGCGCGGTGCAGAACTTTGTCGGCACCTCCATCGTCGATCTGATCCAAATCGTTCTTATTCTTTTTGGTGCGCTCGGCATTATACTGGCCGTCAACTGGCAACTTACCTTGATCGCCATCCTGCCGATCCTGCCGCTCATCTTGATCACCTCGACCTTCGGCT